>NZ_JBEZKI010000011.1:212347-303344 GCF_040651615.1 Streptomyces sp. NPDC048417
GACCCGGTCGCCCTCGTCCGTGGTCAGGGCGACCGTCGCGTCGGCCGGGAGCTGCGGCCCCGACTCGGTCCACCAGGCACCGGCCCGCTCGTCCTGCGTGGGGTACGCGGCGAAGGCCACCCGGCCGCTCGCCGAGCGCTGGGCGAGCAGGGTGCAGTCGTACCCGTCGAGTTCGCAGCGGACCGCGGCGACCGGGCCGGGCCCGGCGGAGGGCAGCAGGGTGTACGGCTTGCCGCCGGGCCGCCAGGCGCAGAGGTCGCCGGCCTCGTCGCTGTAGTAGAGGGTCGTGCTCTCGGGGGAGGTGGCGAGGGCGGCGAGGGTGCCCGGACGGACCGGGGCCTCCAGCGCCTCCAGCAGCACGGGCGGCTTCCCCGCCTCCTCCTGCCGCCAGTACACGATCCCGCCCGGCACGGCCGCATACACCTCCACCCGCCCCGACTCACCGGTCACCGCCGCCAGCCCGTCCTCGACCAGCCGGCCCTTCAGGTCGCGCCACGGCTCCCAGCCGCCCTTCTCCTTCTGGGCGACCATGCTCACCCCGCGCCCCCGGTTGCGGACGAAGACATGGGCCCGGCCCCGCGCGTCCACCGCGACGGCCGGGGCGCCGGTGACCTCGCCCTTCTTGTTCGGGTGGCCGATCGACTGCCAGTCCAGGGCGGCCAGACGCGGACGGTAGTGGGTGGAGTGGACCAGCCCCGACTCGCCCTTCACCGTGGGCCGCCAGGCGACCAGGTGGGCGTATCCGTTGGCACCCCGGCCCACCGAGAAACCGGGGTGCAGCCGCTGGTCGCCGCCCATCTTCCGGGGAGTGCCCCAGGGACCGCCGGGGCCGCGTTCCGCCCGGCACAGCACGGCGTCACCCGACGGCAGATAGACACTGAGCCGGCCGTCACGGCCGCGGAGGAGCCAGTCGCCGTTCACCGCTTCACTCTAAGCGGGGCCGTTCGGGGCAGTGGCCCGGGCCCCGGGCGTGCGAGGCTGGGGGCATGGATGACGAAGCTCCCCTGCTGGTGATCGTCGACGGCGCGAACGTCGTCGGATCGCGGCCGGACGGCTGGTGGCGGGACCGCAAGGGGGCCGCCGAGCGGCTGCGCGACCGGCTGGCCGAGCGGGGCCTGCCCGGCCACCCGACCCCGGTGGAACTGGTGCTCGTCGTCGAGGGCGCGGCCCGCGGGGTGGAGTCGGTGCCCGGGGTACGGGTGGAGTCGGCGTCCGGCAGCGGCGACGACCGGATCGTCGAACTGACCGCCGACGACCCCGGCCGCCCCCGCCTCGTCGTCACCGCCGACCGCGAACTACGGCGCAGAGTCACGGAGTTGGGCGCCGAGGTCATCGGCCCGAGCGCACTGCTGCACTGAGCCGACCCCTCGCCGCGACCACGCCCGCCGCGCCACGGAGCCGGGCTCACCCACACCCGCCGCACCGCGGAACCGGATCGCCCGCAGCTGCCACCACGCCGAGTCGGGCCCAGCCACCTCCGCCGCGCCACGGAGCCGGGCTCACCCACACCCGCCGCACTGCGGAACCGGATCGCCCGCAGCTGCCACCACGCCGAGTCGGGCCCAGCCACCTCCGCCGCGCCACGGAGCCGGGGCCGCCCCGCGCCTGTCGTTCCCCGGTCCTACTCCCCCGGCACCCGTGCGTACAGCACCGCCCCGTCCACCTCGGCCACCTGTTCGTAGCCGGCCGTGAGCAGGCGGCGCAGGGTGGGGACCCGGTCGGGGCCGTAGGGCTTGCCCCGGGAGTCGTCGATCACCAGGGCCGGTGCCCGGTCCGCCAGTTCGGCGCGGAAGACCGGCCAGGTGCCCTCGACCGCGTACTTCTCGCCGACCTGCGGACCGTCGCGGCCACCGCTGAAGTTGGTGAGGAGGCCGGCCGTGAGATAGCGGGTGGCGGGGGTGCGGTCGGCGAGCCAGTACGTCTCCGGGTGTATCCCCCAGACCAGGACCCGGTCGCCGGGCTCGGTGCGGTGGGCGAGCGCGAGCGCGACCCGCTGGGCGTGCGCGAGTTCGGGGCGCGGGGCCAGGAGTCCCCAGGTCAGGAAGAGGACGCAGACACAGGCCGAGGTACGGATCGCGGCGGAGGTGCGCTCCCTGGGCAGGATCTGCAGCGCGGCCGTGGCCAGCAGGGCCAGCGGCGGGGTGAGTTGCAGGAAGTAGTGGCCGAAGAAGTGGAACCCGAGGGTGACGGCGGCCGCCGACGCGGCCAGCCACAGCCACAGGTCGACGGCGCCGGTACGGGCGATACGCAGGGCGCGGGCGACCGGCGGGAGCAGCCCGGCGCAGGCCGCGGCGAGGATCGCGGTGTTGGTCAACGCCCGTGCCAGGACGTGCAGTTCGGAGCCGGTGAAGGAGGCGTAGGCGCCGGAGCCGGTGACCGTCCAGAAGGCGAAGCCGGCCGGGTCGGTGAGCAGGGCCGCGCCCAGTACGGGCAGGGCGACGCCGGCCCCCAGTCGGAGCAGGCCGGCCCGCGGGCCGCCGTCCCGGTTGAGGAGATAGACCACCGGCAGCAGGACCGCGCCGCCGGTCTGCTTGGTGAGTAAGGCGCAGGCGACGGCGACTCCGGCGGCCCCCCAGCGGCGGCGGTCGGCGCACCACATCGCGGCGGCCGTGGCCGGCAGCATGAACACCTCGAAGGTGGCCGCCTGCGCGTCCTCGGGGTTGAGGCCCACGGAGACCAGCAGATACAACGCCCCGGCGGTACGCCCCGCACGGTCGCCCCACCGCCGTTGGGCGATCGACGCGAGCAGTACGGCGGTGGCCAGCTGCGCGAGCACGGCGAATACTCGGACCGGGGTGAGCGACCCTGACCCGAAGACCGCGAACACCCCCTCGTACAGCCAGGGCAGCAGCGGCGGCTTGCGGTCCACGACCGTCTCGTACAGCTGGCCGCCGCGCGCCAGTATGCGCGCCTGTACGGCGAGGAAGCCCTCGTCCGGGTTCCACACCGGCCGGCGGAAGGACGGCACCCGGGTGACGCAGGCCAGCACGGCGAGCAGCGGCAGCAGCCGCGGCCAGTACCCCTTCCGTACGACTACGGACCGTGCCGGGACGAGAGGGGCGACAAGCATGGGGAGCACGCTATCCGGCCCCGCAGTCCCACCTGGACGGGACATACGGGGCCGGAGTGGCGAGCCTGATGATTACGGAGCGTCGGCGGGGGTCCGCTGCTGTCCGGCGAGGCGGCTGTGCGAGCGGCCGTAGAGGAAGTAGACGACGAAGCCGATGACCATCCAGATGGCGAACCGCAGCCAGGTCTCGGCCGGCAGGTTGAGCATCAGCCACAGCGAGGCCAGCACCGAGACGATCGGCAGCGCCGGTACCCAGGGGGTGCGGAAGGACCGCTCCAGGTCGGGCCGGGTGTTGCGCAGGATGATCACGCTGATCGCGACGACGATGAAGGCGAAGAGGGTGCCGATGTTCACCAGCTCGGCGAGTTCGCTGAGGCTGGTGAAGCCGGCGACGATCGCGATGACGACGCCCAGCAGGATGGTCGGCCGGTAGGGGGTGCGGAACCTCGGGTGGGTGTGCGAGAAGAACCGGGGCAGCAGCCCGTCCCGGCTCATCGCGAAGAACACCCGGGACTGGCCGAGCAGCAGGATCATGCACACGGTGGTCAGGCCGACCGCCGCGCCGAAGCTGATCAGACCCGCGAACCAGGGGTGCCCGGTGGCCTTGAACGCGTCGGCCAGCGGGGCGTCCACGGACAGCTGGCTGTACTTCTGCATGCCGGTCACCACGACGGCCACGGCGACGTACAGCGTGGTGCAGATGATCAGGGAGCCGATGATGCCGCGCGGCACGTCCCGCTGGGGGTTGCGGGTCTCCTCGGCGGCGGTGGCGACGACGTCGAAGCCGATGAAGGCGAAGAAGACGACGGACGCTGCGGTGAAGATGCCCATCACCCCGAAGTTGGAGGGCGCCCAGCCGAACATCAGCTGGATCAGCGGAGCCTTGAGGTTGCCGCCCGCCGGCACCGGCTGCTCCTTCGGGATGAACGGGTCGTAGTTGCCGCTGTGGATGAAGAAGGCGCCCGCGATGATGACGACCAGCACGACGGCCACCTTGATGGCGACGACGACCGAGGTGACCCGGGCGGAGAGCTTCATGCCGACGACCAGGATCGCGGTGAGGACGAGGACCAGGGCGGCGGCGAGGATGTCGAAGCCGAAGCCGTGGGCGCCGTCCCGACCGCTGAGGTACGCGGGCAGCTGCCAGCCCGCGTTGTCGAGGAGCGAGTGGATGTACCCCGACCAGCCGACGGCGACCACCGCCGTACCGAG
This sequence comes from Streptomyces sp. NPDC048417, assembly GCF_040651615.1. Lineage (NCBI taxonomy): Bacteria > Bacillati > Actinomycetota > Actinomycetes > Kitasatosporales > Streptomycetaceae > Streptomyces > Streptomyces sp. NPDC048417. Next base: position 216,630 of record NZ_JBEZKI010000011.1, read on the forward strand.
CGCCAGCTCCAGCACCAGGTCCCAGCCGATGATCCAGGCGGGGAACTCGCCGAGCGAGGCGTACGAGAAGGTGTACGCGGAGCCGGCCACCGGGAGGGTGGAGGCGAACTCGGCGTAGCAGAGCGCGGCGAGGCCGCAGACGACGCCGGCGACGACGAAGGAGAGCGCGACGGCGGGGCCGGCGGTGTTCTTCGCGGCCGTGCCGGTCAGGACGAAGATGCCGGTGCCGATGATGACACCCACGCCGAAGACCGTGAGGTCCAGCGCCGACAGCGACTTCTTGAGCGCGTGCTCCGGTTCCTCGGTGTCCTTGATGGACTGTTCGACGTTCTTGGTCCTGAAGAGCGTACTGGCCACGTGCCTACCTCCCACGTTTGTCGTCCTCGACATGATCGAGAGGGCCGGGGATGCGTATGCCCCGGCAAAGGCAGGTTCACGCAGACGGGTCGGTCTCGCCACCGGAGGGGTGAGCGAAACCGACCCATCGGGGGTTCGTGTTTCGTCGAGGGCTGACGGCCGGTGGGGGCTGGTCGCGCCCACGCGGCGGAGCCGCATATCGAATACAGCCCCGCGCCCCTGCAGGGGCGCGCCTCGGCCAGGACGTCTTAGTCCCTCGCGGGCTCCACCGAGTCGACTTCCGTCGTCGTGCCGTCCAGCTTCGCGACCAAACCGGTGACCTGGCGGGCGATGTCCGGGGCCGTCAGGCCGATCTCCGTCATGACCTCGGCCCTCGACGCGTGGTCGAGGAAGCGGGGCGGGATGCCGAAGTCGCGGAGGGGGACGTCGACGCCCGCGTCGCGCAGGGCCTGGGCGATCGCCGCGCCCACGCCGCCGACGCGGATGTTGTCCTCGACGGTGACGACCACCCGGTGCCGCTCGGCCAGCGGGGCCATCGCCTCGTCCACCGGCTTTACCCAGCGCGGGTCCACGACGGTGGTGGAGATGCCCTGCTTGTCGAGGAGGCCGGCGATCTCCAGGCACATCGGGGCGAGCGCGCCCACGGAGACCAGGAGCACGTCCGGGGTGTCGGTGCCGGGCTCGCGCAGCACGTCCATGCCGCCGATCTTGCCGACGGCGGCCACGGCGGGTCCGACCGCGCCCTTCGAGAAGCGGACGACCGTCGGCGCGTCGTCGACCTCGACGGCCTCGCGGAGCTGGGCGCGGACCTGGTCGGCGTCGCGCGGGGCGGCGAGCCGCAGACCGGGGACGACCTGGAGGATCGACATGTCCCACATGCCGTTGTGGGAGGCGCCGTCGGTGCCGGTGACGCCGGCCCGGTCCAGGACGAAGGTCACCCCGCACCTGTGCAGGGCCACGTCCATCAGCACCTGGTCGAAGGCGCGGTTGAGGAAGGTGGCGTACACGGCGAAGACCGGGTGCAGTCCGGCCGTGGCCAGGCCCGCCGCGGAGGTGGCACCGTGCTGCTCGGCGATGCCGACGTCGTAGATCCGCTCCGGGAAGGCGTCGGCGAACTTCTTCAGGCCGACCGGCTGGAGCATGGCCGCCGTGATCGCGACGATGTCCTCGCGCTCCTTGCCGAGCCTGACCATCTCGTCGCCGAAGACGGAGGTCCAGTCGGCGCCGGAGGCCTTGACCGGCAGGCCGGTGTCGGGGTGGATGGGGCCGATGCCGTGGAAGCGGTCGGCCTCGTCCTGGAGGGCGGGCTGGTAGCCGCGGCCCTTCTCGGTGAGGCAGTGCACGATCACCGGGCCGCCGAACCGCTTGGCCCGGGTGAGGGCGGACTCCAGGGCCTCCATGTCGTGGCCGTCGATCGGACCGACGTACTTCAGGCCCAGGTCCTCGAACATGCCCTGCGGGGCGATGAAGTCCTTCAGCCCCTTCTTGGCGCCGTGCAGGGTGTCGTAGAGCGGCCTGCCGACGACCGGCGTGCGCTCCAGCAGGTCCTTGCCCCGGGCCAGGAAACGCTCGTACCCGTCCGTCGTACGCAGGGTCGCCAGGTGGTTGGCGAGGCCGCCGATGGTCGGGGCGTACGACCGCTCGTTGTCGTTGACGACGATGACCAGCGGGCGGTCCTTGGCGTCGGCGATGTTGTTCAGCGCCTCCCAGGCCATGCCGCCGGTGAGGGCACCGTCACCGATCACGGCGACGACGTGGCTGTCGCGTTCGAGCAGCTGGTTGCCCTTGGCGATGCCGTCGGCCCAGCCGAGGACCGTGGAGGCGTGGCTGTTCTCGATGACGTCGTGCTCGGACTCGGCCTGCGAGGGGTAGCCGGACAGGCCGCCCTTCTGCTTCAGCCGGGAGAAGTCCTGCCGGCCGGTGAGCAGCTTGTGCACGTAGGACTGGTGGCCGGTGTCCCACAGCACCTTGTCCTTCGGCGAGTCGAAGACGCGGTGCAGGGCGATGGTGAGCTCGACCACGCCCAGGTTGGGACCGAGGTGGCCGCCGGTCTTGGAGACCGCCTCCACGAGGAAGCTCCGGATCTCCTCTGCCAGCTGGAGCAGCTCCTCGGGGCTGAGCCCGTCCAGATCGCGCGGTCCCCTGATACGGGTCAGCAGCGGCACCCGTGCCTCCTTGCAGTAGAGCTGATCGAGCTGTTGCCGGGCCTGTCGAGTCTAATGTTCCGCCCGGGCGGCCGACGCGCGGGCTGTGGGTCGTACGTCACGCGAACGGCCGTACCCACCGAGAGCTCTTCCTATGACACGACTGTGCCCGGCACTGTCCAGTGCCGGGCACAGTCGGAAACCTCAGGGGCGCGGGGCTGTATTCATGTGCGGCTGCCGCCGCGTGGGCGCGACCGGCCACAACGGACCTGCACCCGCACTACCTCGGCACCCCCGACGGCGATCGGCGTCAGCCGCGCCCCGCCGCCTTCTGGCTCTTGCGGGAGACCGAGTCGATGACGACCGCGCCCAGCAGAACACCGCCGGTGATCATGTACTGGATCGACGTGTTCATGTTCAGCAGGTCGAGGCCGGTCTGGATGGACTGGATGACCAGCATGCCCAGGAGGGCGGACCAGACGGTACCGCGCCCACCGAACAGCGACGTACCACCGATGACCGCGGCCGCGATCGCCAGCATCAGCGTGTTGCCGCCACCGGCGTTGAGCGTGGCGCTCGCCGTCTGACCGGCGAAGAACATACCGCCGATGGCCGCGAAACCACCGGAGATCGCGAACACGGTGATCCGGACCATCGGCACGCTGATACCCGCACGGCGGGCCGCCTCGATGCCGCCACCGACCGCGAAGACCTTACGGCCGTAGGTCGTACGACGGAGCACGAAGTCCACGACCACCAGGGACGCGAGGAAGATCACCAGTGCGTTGGAGACACCGGACGCGTTGTTCAGCACGGCCGCCGCGACGAAGGACGCGATCGCCAGCAGCGCTACGCGGACCAGGATCTCGCTGGTGGGCCGGAACGGCACACCGGCCGCGCGACGCCGGCGCTGCTCGTTGAACTGGCCCAGGGCCGACAGCACGACACCGAGACCGGCCAGCAGGTACGCACCGATGATGGCCTGGTCCATGAAGAAGGAGCTCTGGCCGAGGACGTGCACCGGACCGCTGTCGGCCGGGATGTTGATCGTGCCGCTGTCGCCCAGCAGCCACAGCATCAGACCGTTCCAGCCGAGGAAGCCGGCCAGGGTGACCACGAACGCGGGTACGCCGATCTTCGCGAAGAACCAGCCGTGCAGCGCGCCGATACCGATGCCGGTGATGATCGTGAGGATCAGGGCCAGCCACTGGTTCATTCCGTGGTTGACCACGAAGACGGCGAACACCGTGGACGCCAGACCGCTCACCGAACCGACGGACAGGTCGATCTCACCGAGCAGCAGCACGAACACCAGGCCGATGGCGAGCATGCCGGTGGCCGCGAGGAAGTAGCTGATGTTGGAGAGGTTGTCCGCGCTCAGGAACAGGCTGTTCTTCAGCTGGAAGATGGTCCAGATGATGATCAGGCCGATGACCACCGGCAGCGAGCCCAGCTCGCCGCCCTTCACCCGGCGCTTGAACTCGGTGAGGTAGCCCTTGAAGCCCTCTTCACGGACCAGCAGGCGCGGGTCGACGACCGTGACCGGCGCGGCCGTGGGGTCGTCGGCGGGAGCCACCGTGGTCGGGGTCTCGGCGGCCGCGGCCACCTCGACCTTGTCGATCTTGGGCGACTCGTCGCCCTGCACGGTCTTGGACGTCTCGCTCACTTTGCCGCCTCCGGGGTGCGACGCTCCGAACGACGGGTCACGGCGTTGTCCGTGGCACCCGTGATCGCCGCGATGATCTCTTCCTGGCTGGTGCTCTTCACGGGGAAGAAACCATTGTTCTTGCCCAGTCGCAGCACGGCGACGGTGTCCGCCACCGCCTTCACGTCGGCCATGTTGTGGCTGATGAGGATGACGGCGAGGTTGCGCTCGCGCAGCCGCTCGACCAGGTCGAGGACCTGTGCGGTCTGCTCGACGCCGAGGGCCGCGGTGGGCTCGTCGAGGATGACGACCTTGGGGTCGCCGATCAGGGCGCGGGCGATGGCCACGACCTGGCGCTGACCGCCGGAGAGGCTGGCGATCGGGATGCGCACACTCGGGATGCGGATGGAGAGCGTGCTCAGCAGCTCGCGGGCCTGCTTCTCCATCGTCACCTCGTCGATGACGCCGCGGTACAGCAGCTCACGGCCGAGGAAGAGGTTGCCGACCACGTCGAGGTTGTCGCACAGGGCGAGGTCCTGGTAGACGGTCGCGACGCCGAGTCCCTGGGCGTCGTGCGGCTTGTTGATGCTGACGGAGTTGCCTTCCCATTCGATGACGCCCTCATCGATGGGGTGGACACCCGCGATCGTCTTGACCAGGGTCGACTTTCCTGCGCCGTTGTCGCCCACCAGGGCGACCACTTCTCCGGCGTGGACCTCCAGATCGACATCGGTGAGGGCCTGGACCGCACCGAATCGCTTGGAGACTCCGCGCAACGCCAGCACGGGCGTAGCGGACACGTGAACCATCTCCTTCGCCGCCTGACCGGCGGGGATGCCGCGCTTGGTGGCCAAGCGCGGAGGGCCGTGCGGTACCTCAGGTTGGTCGGTGTACGCACGTGGTTTACAAGATGAACATGCGCGAATCCGCTGCGCTTGGCAACGGGTCCGTCCGACGCCCGCTCCGGCAGCGGGGTATGAAGGCCGGAGCGGGCGTCGGAGGGGTTTCGCGAGACCGCCGGACGGACGGGGCGCCTTGCGGAAGGGCCGGGCCCGTCGGGCGGCCGGGGCCCGGGTGTCGTACTGCGATCACCCGGGCGCTGACGGCCGGAGCCGGACGGCTCCAGGGCTGGACTACTGCAGGCCGGCGGCCTTGCAGGCCTTGGCGAAGTCGGCGGTGCAGATGTCCGCGACGGTGTACAGCTTGTCCTTGATCACGGTGTCCTTGATGTTGGCCTTGGTGACCGACACCGGGGTCAGCAGCTGGGAGGGCACCTTGTCGCCGGAGCCGCTGGTCTGCGTGGTGGTGGCGAGCGAGGAGATGCTCTTGTTCTCCAGCAGGTCCACCGCGATCGTGGCGGCGGCGTCGGCCTCCGGCTTGAACGCCTTGTAGACGGTGGAGGACTGGGTGCCGGCGACGATGCGCTGGATACCCGCGAGCTCCGCGTCCTGACCGGTCAGCGGGATGCCGCTGATGTTGGCACCCTTGAGGGTGGTGGCGATACCACCGGCCATGCCGTCGTTGGCGGAGTAGACGCCCGCGATGTTCTTGGCGCCGAGCTGCGTGATGGCCGCCTTGACCTTCTGCGCGGCGACGGTGTCCTTCCACAGGCCGGACTGCTCGTAGGCGATGTCGACCTTGCCGTCCAGGGCCTTGTGCGCGCCCTGCTTGAACTGGGCGGCGTTCGGGTCGGCGTCGTCACCGTTGATCATGACGACCTTGGACTTCTTGGTCGCCTTGGAGCCGAGAGCGTCGAGCAGGGCCTGGCCCTGGAGCTCGCCGACCTTGACGTTGTCGAAGGAGACGTAGGCGGAGACCGGGCCCTGGGCGAGGCGGTCGTACGCCACGACCTTGATGCCCTTGTCCACGGCCGCCTGGATGGAGGACTTGATGGCCGCAGAGTCCTGGGCCGAGATCACGATGACCTTGACGCCCTTGGTGATCATGCTGCTGACCTGCTGGGCCTGCTTGGCCGAGTCACCGGCGGCGTTCGCGTACTCGACCTTGCAGTCGGCACACAGCGAGCTGACCTGCGCCTCGAAGTACGGCTTGTCGAACTTCTCGTAGCGCGCGGTCACGCTGTCGGGAAGCAGCAGGCCGATGGTCTTGCTACCACCGGAGGAGCTGCTGCTCGACGAGTCGCTCTTCTTGTCGTCGCCGGCCTTGCCACAGGCGGCGAGCGACAGCGCCATGGAAACCGCGGCGGTGCCGATCACGACTCTACGCATCGTTGCGTTCATTGGGGGTGCCTCCCTGACAGGGCCGCAACGCTGCGGCCGAGGTGGCTGGAAGTCAACTCGGCCGTGACTGCGGCGTCAAGAAGTAAATACTTAACGAGATGGCAACGGCGCCATTCGTTCTCTAAGTGAAGGCAGGTGCAACGGCAGGCAACGTGCCGTCCAAAAGGGTCGAATCGCCCATCTCGCTGAGCGCGAGAGCGAGCGCGCCGAGCACCTCCGCACGGCCGCCGAGGGCCCCCGGAAGCACCGAGAGCTGCCGGGCGGCGCTGGGGATCGCATAGCGCCCCACGGACTCCCTGATCGGCGCCAGGACCAGCTCTCCGGCCTCGGCGAGGTCGCCGCCGAGGACCACCCGGCTCGGGTTCAGCAGGTTGCAGAGGTTGGCCACCCCGCTGCCGATGTGCCGGCCGACGTCGGCGATCACCCGTCGGCATCCGGGATCGCCGTCCCGGGCCAGCCGCACGACACCCTCCAGGGTCAGGTCGGTGCCGTGACTGGGCTGGAGCAGTGGCAGCACGTAGCGGGCCGCCGCGAAGGTCTCCAGGCAGCCGCGGTTGCCGCAACGGCAGACCGGGCCGGATTCATCAAGTGTAATATGTCCTATTTCGCCTGCTGTGCCGCCGGGGCCCCGGTAGATCTTCCCGTTGATCACCAGACCGGCGCCGACGCCGCTCGCGACCTTGATGTACGCGAGATCACGGACACCCTTGCCGCTGCCCCAGACCAGCTCGCCGAGAGCGCCGAGGTTGGCGTCGTTGTCCACGTGCACGGGGACGCCGAGGCGGAGTCTGAGTTCCTCGGCGGGTCTCGCGCCGATCCAGCCGGGCAGGATGGCGCTGGAGCCGAGGGTGCCGGACTCGACGTCGATCGGACCGGGGACGCCGACGCCCACGCCGGCGATCTTCGAGCGGTCCACGCCGGTCGCCGTGATCAGGCGGTTGACCAGCTCTTCCGCCCGATCGAAGCCCTGGCTGGACGACGCGTCCACGTCGAGCGGTTCGGATTCCTCGGCCAGCACCTGATGGGCGAGGTTCCCGATCGCGACGCGCAGGTGGGTGTGGCCGAAGTCGATCCCTATGACGATGCCGGCGTCACCGCTCAGACTCACGCTGCGGGCCCTGCGGCCGCCCGCCGACGTGGGCGTGACCTCGACGGTTCCGCCGTCCTTGAGCTCGCGCACGATGTTGGAGACCGTCGCCGCCGACAGGCCGGTCGTGCGCGCGATCTCCGCCTGCGTGAGCGATCCGGCCAGACGTACGGCCCGTACGACACGTTCCAGGTTGGCTCGGTGCAGCGACGACTGCGACCCCGGAGTCTCCATCGACCCATCCACTCCCGCCATCGGAGGCGGCCACGGCGCCGCCAACGTGACCCAAGTCACATCACTGGAACCGGGTCACTTACAAGTTATGAACTCCAAGCTCTGCTGAACGGGTTACCGCCGTCAAGTCCTTGACAGAAATCGTTGGCGGTTCGGGGGTCGCCTGACGGACACGCTTTCGACATGTCTAGTCCACTGGTGGGCAGGCGGGAGAGGGGGTGGTGCGTGGGTCCGAGGGAATCCGCGCGGGTGCTGCGTGGCTGGTCTCGCCCACGCGGCGGAGCCACACAGTGAACGCAGACCGCGCCCCTTCGGGGCGCGGTCGTGGGCACCGGATTCCCAGGGCCTGTCTGGCGCCCCTCTTTCGGGTCGCGAACGTTCGGGGGTTTACTTCAGAGCGCCCGCCGTCAGGCCCGCCACCACCTGGCGCTGGAAGATGATGTACGCCGCCAGGACCGGGAGCATGGCCATCACCAGGCCGGCGAACAGGCCCGACCAGTCACCCTTGTAGCCCTGACTGACCGCCAGCTGGACCAGGCCCTGGGTGAGGACGCGCTTGTCGGGGTCCGTGTTGAGGACCGTCGGGAGCATGTACTGGTTCCACTGGCCCAGGAAGTTGAAGATCCCCACGCTGATCAGGCCGGGCTTGGCCATCGGCAGCATGATCTGGAAGAACGTGCGGGTGTGGGAGGCACCGTCGACGAAGGCCGCTTCGGCCACCGAGGTGGGCAGGGTGCGGAAGAACGCCGTCAGGAAGAAGACCGTGAACGGCAGCGAGTACGCGATGTAGACCAGGATCAGGCCGTGGATGGTGTTCAGCAGGCCCATGTTGTTCACGACGTAGAACAGCGGGACCAGCGCGAGCATGATCGGGAAGCTCATGCCGCCGATGAACAGGAAGTAGATGAAGCGGTTGCCCGGGAAGTCGAAGCGGGCCAGGACGTAGGCCGCCATCGAGCCGAGCACCAGCGTGCCGATGAGCGAACCGCCCACCACCAGGATGGTGTTCAGGAAGTAGTCGCTCATGTTGGCCTGGGTCCAGGCCCGCGACCAGTTGTCGAAATGCAGCTTGTCCGGCAGCGCCCAGGGCGAACTGAAGATGGACCGGTCGTCCTTGAAGGACGTCATCACCGCCCACAGCAGGGGTGTGACCACCATGAACGCCCAGATGATCAGGACGCCGTGGGAGAAGACGTTGAGGACCCCGCCCTCGCGCTTGCGCCGGGGCGGCTTCGGCGCGGGAACGTCGATCTTGGTGACGGTGGTGTCGGTCTCGGTCGTCGTCATCGCTTCAGTACTCCAGCCGCTCGCGACGGCCCAGCCGCATCACGATCGCCGCGAAGGCGAGCGTGACGACCAGCAGGGCGACGCCGATGGTGGTGGCGTAGGCGGCCTGACCGTCCCGGAACGCCTTCTGGTACACGTACAGGACCATCACGGTCGTCGAGTAGTCGGGGCCGCCCGGTCCGGTCGTCATGATCTGTACGACTGCGAACGACTCGGCGCCGAGCGCGAGGATGCCCATGTACACCCAGCCGGACTGCACGGTGTCCCAGAGCAGCGGCAGGGTGAGGCGGAAGAAGGTGGTCGCACGGCCGGCGCCGTCGAGGAGGGCGGCCTCGTAGAGATCCGTGGGGATGGACGCCATGCCCGCCGAGAAGAGGACCACGAAGAAGCCGACCGAGGACCAGACCAGTACGGCCATCACGCACCACAGCGCCAGGCTCGGGTCGCCGAGCCAGAGCGGCTGGATATTGTCCAGACCAATTCCCCGAAGCAGTGAATTGATCGCGCCGCTGTCCGGGTTGTACGCGAAGGCGAACAGCAGCGAGACGATCGCGATCGACAGCACCTGCGGAAAGAAGTAGACGATCTTGTAGAAGGAGGAGCCCCGGACACCGGTGACGACCGGACCGCCCTTCCTTCTGCGACCGCCCACATTGATCATGAAGGCGAAGAACAGCGCCAGGCTGATCGTCACCAGCGGCAGCACGACCGCGAACATCAAGCTGTGCTGCAAGGACTTCCAGAAGATGTCGTCGTGGAGCATCCTCTTGTAATTGTCCAGGCCGACCATCTTGAATTCGGGGCTCAGGCCGGTCCAGTCCGTGAACGAGTAGTAGATGGACTGGATGAACGGCCATACCACGAAGAGCGCGTACAGTCCGAGGGGCAACGCCAAAAACCCCACAATGAACCGGTACTTGCCGTGCTGCATCGCCACTCCGGTGCGGTCAGGGTTTCGGGTTACTGGTGCTTGTAGTGCTTGATCGAGTCGTCCTTGGCGGCCTCGTCGGCAAAGCCCTGGATCTTCTTGATGGCCTCCGCCGGGGTGAGCCGGCCCGCCATCATCTCGCCGAGACCGGACACGCCGATCTTCTCCTTCTGGAGCTGCACATACCAGTCCTGGAGCCGCGGGTTGACCACGTTCGACCCGGCCAGCTTCAGGGCGGCGACACCGGAGGTGAGGCCCGGGGTGAGGGTGATGCCGTCGGTGCCGCCGTTGTACGCGGTCAGCGACTTCACCTTCGACGTGAAGTTCTTGGAGGACGCCTCACTGAGCATGATGCGCAGCTGCTCCATGCCGCCCTCGGCGTTCGCCGCCTTGGCCGGGACGATGAACGGCTCGCCGCCGGAGGCCCAGATGGTGCCGAACGGCATCTTGTCGTTCTTGTCGATGCCGGTGGGCGCGGAGACGGCGAGGTTGAAGTCGGAGGGGATGACGTTCGCCGACTCGTTCTCCACCCAGGAGCCGTTCGGGATGAACAGCGCCTTGCCCTGGGCCCAGGCGGTCTGCGACTGGATGTGGTCCAGGCCGGGGGTGCCCTTGAGGATGTAGCCCTTCTTGTAGAGCTCGTAGTAGGCCTCGAAACACGCCTTGACGGCCGGGTGCTTCCAGGCGTTCGGCTCCAGGTTGTCGATCGCGTTCAGGACCTCGACGCCGCCGACCTTGCCGATCATCGGGTACAGCGAGAAGGGGATGTAGTACGGGTACTTGCCCGCGTACGTCCAGCCGGCCATGCCCTTCTTCTTGGCCTTCTCGCAGACTGCGATCATCTGGTCCCAGGTCTGGGGGTACTCCGCGTCGAGCGAGTCCAGGGCCTTCTGCGAGTACCAGACGCCGTACACCGTGTAGGCGTAGTACATGATCCAGACCGGGTCGCCGTCGAACTGGCCCATCTCGACGATGCCGGGGCGCAGCGTGTCGCGGACCTTCTTGTTCGGGTCGTCGTACGACGGCGCGTCGAGCAGCGGGGTGAGATCGGCCAGCTGCTTCTTGCCGACCAGCACGCCCATGTCCATCTGCTCGGCGCCGGAGTTGTCGATGAGGTCCGGCGGGGTGCCCTGGTTGAAGCGGGGCTGCAGGGTGGACTGGATCTTCTGGGTGGCCGAGAACTTGACCTTGGCCTTCGGGAAGTCCTTCTGGTAGATCTTCACCGCGTCCTCGGCGTACTCCTTGCCGAAACCGCCGTCGAAGAGGACGAATTCCATCTTGGCGGTGTCGTTGACACCGAGCGGGTTCTTGGTCGTCTTCTTGCCGGCCTTGTCCTTGGACTGGCCGCCTCCGCCGCTGCTGGCGCAGGCGGAGAGAAAACCGACGGTGGGGACCGAAATCAGGCCGAGTGCGGCTGACCGCTTGATCAGATCGCGGCGGCCGACGCCTTCGGAACCATGACTGGCTGCGGATGTGGATCCCATGCTCAAGTCCTCGCCCTCTCCAGGACTCAGGCGGTGAACCGGATCCTTCCCGGCACCGCGGTCGGGTAGTGCTGGGCCGTGCAGGAAGTCACTCAGGAAACGCCGACAGGTATAGTCCACTTCACGCCAGCGGGGCAAGATCGAATGCAAGGTTGGCCATGGGTCTTTTCCTAGTTGAGACCTGTCGGAAATCTGAGCGACCTGTGTACGCCTTACCGGAAAAAGAGCCGACATAGACCCCTGAATGCCGCAGCCAACACCCTTGACATCACGGAGCACTTGACCACCTACTGGTTCCTGCGCCACGCATCTGACAACGTTGTCTCATGTGGCAGGGAGGGTACCCGTTGTGATGCAGCGGAGAACGCAGCGAAGAACAGGACACAGATCTGGTACGGCGGTCGTGATCGCGGCCGCCGTAGTCATGACCCTGGGCTCCCAGGGGGCCGCGGTCGCCCTGCCGGCCAAGGCACCGGCCGCCGCGACGCAGTTCGCATCCTCGTTCGAGTCTGGCGATCCGTCACCGGACTGGACCGACACGGTCGACACGGACCCCGGTGGCGCCCCGCGCGCCTCCGGCGTCGACGGCGGCTACAGCACCGGCATCCCCGGCAATGTCACCGACCATGTGACCGACATGCGGGCCAGCGGCGAGAACACCGGCGCGGGCGAGGTCAAGGAGAACCTCGTCGACGGCGAGCCGGGCACCAAGTGGCTCACCTTCGAGCCCACCGGCTGGGTGGAGTTCGACTTCGACAAGCCCATCAAGCTGGTGACGTACGCCGTCACCTCGGCGAACGACTACGCCGAGCGCGACCCCGCGGACTGGACCCTCCAGGGTTCGGCGGACGGCAAGGACTGGAAGACCGTCGACACCCGCACCGGCGAAGGCTTCACCGAGCGGTTCCAGACCAGGTCGTACGACCTCTCCGCACCCGCCGAGTACCAGCACTTCCGCCTCGACGTCACGAAGAACAACGGCGCGCCGGACATCCTGCAGATCGCCGACGTCCAGTTCTCCACGGGCGGCAGCGGCGGACCGGTGCCCCAGGACATGCTCTCGCTGGTCGACAAGGGACCGAGCGGCTCGCCGACCGCGAAGGCACGGGCCGGCTTCACCGGGACCCATGCGCTGCGCTACGCGGGCCGGCACACGGCGAGCGGGCGGGCGTACTCGTACAACAAGGTCTTCGACGTGAACGTGAAGGTCCGGCGGGACACACAGCTGTCGTACCGGATCTTCCCCTCGATGGCCGACGGCGACCTCGACTACGACGCCACCAACGTCTCCGTGGACCTGGCCTTCACCGACGGCACGTATCTGAGCGGCCTCGGGGCGGTGGACCAGCACGGGTTCGCGTTGTCCCCGCGCGGCCAGGGCGCGTCGAAGGGGCTGTACGTCAACCAGTGGAACAACGTCGCCTCGGTGATCGGCTCGGTCGCGTCCGGCAAGACCGTCGACCGGATCCTGGTGGGCTACGACTCGCCCGCCGGCCCGGCCAAGTTCCGGGGCTGGATCGACGACGTGAACATCGGGCGCGTCGCCCCCGAGAAGCCCAAGGCGCATCTGTCCGACTACGCGCTGACCACCCGCGGCACCAACTCCAGCGGCAGCTTCTCGCGCGGCAACAACTTCCCGGCTACGGCACTGCCGCACGGCTTCAACTTCTGGACGCCGGTGACCAACGCGTCCTCGGAGAGCTGGCTGTACGAGTACGCCCGGGCGAACAACGACGACAACCTGCCGACGATCCAGGCGTTCAGCGCCAGCCATGAGCCCAGCCCCTGGATGGGTGACCGGCAGACCTTCCAGATGATGCCGTCCGTCGCCGCCGGCACCCCGGACACCGGCCGCACGGCACGCGAGCTGGCCTTCCGGCACGAGAACGAGACCGCGCGGCCCTACTACTACGGGGTGCGCTTCGAGAACGGCCTCAAGGCCGAGATAGCGCCGACCGACCACGCGGCCGCGCTGCGCTTCACCTACCCGGGCGACGACGCGAGTGTGATCTTCGACAACGTGACCGAGCAGGCGGGCCTGACCCTCGACAAGGAGCACGGGATCGTCACCGGCTACTCCGACGTCAAGTCCGGCCTGTCGACCGGCGCCACCCGCCTGTTCGTCTACGGCGTCTTCGACAAGCCGGTGACCGGCGGCGACTCCAGCGGGGTCAAGGGCTACCTCCGCTTCGACGCCGGCTCCGACCACACCGTCACCCTGCGCCTGGCCACCTCCCTGATCAGCGTCGACCAGGCCGAGGACAACCTGCGCCAGGAGATCCCGGACGGCACCTCCTTCGCCACCGTGAAGGCACGCGCCCAGAAGGTCTGGGACGGGCTGCTCGGCAAGGTCGAGGTGGAGGGCGCCACGGCGGACCAGCTGACCACCCTCTACTCCAGCATGTACCGGCTGTACCTGTACCCCAACTCGGGCTTCGAGAAGGTCGGTTCGAAGGACCAGTACGCCTCCCCCTTCTCGCCGATGACCAGCCAGGACACCCCGACGCACACCGGCGCGAAGATCGTGGACGGCAAGGTCTACGTCAACAACGGCTTCTGGGACACCTATCGCACGACCTGGCCCGCCTACTCGCTGCTGACGCCAGGTCAGGCGGGCGAGATGGTGGACGGGTTCGTGCAGCAGTACAAGGACGGCGGCTGGACCTCGCGCTGGTCCTCTCCCGGTTACGCCGACCTGATGACCGGCACCTCCTCGGACGTGGCGTTCGCCGACGCGTACGTCAAGGGCGTGAACTTCGACGCGAAGGCGGCCTACGAGGCGGCCCTGAAGAACGCGACGGTCGTCCCGCCCTCCTCCGGCGTGGGCCGCAAGGGCATGTCGACCTCCCCCTTCCTCGGCTACACCAGCGACGACACCCGCGAGGGCCTGTCCTGGGCGATGGAGGGCTACGTCAACGACTACGGCATCGCCGAGATGGGCCGGGCCCTGTACAAGAAGACCGGCGAGAAGCGGTACAAGGAGGAGTCGGACTACTTCCTCAACCGCGCCCAGGACTACGTGAACCTCTTCGACTCCAAGGCCGGCTTCTTCCAGGGCAAGGACGCCCAGGGCAAGTGGCGGGTGGACTCCTCGGCGTACGACCCGCGGGTGTGGGGCTACGACTACACCGAGACCAACGGCTGGGGCTACGCCTTCACGGCCCCGCAGGACAGCCGGGGCCTCGCCAACCTCTACGGCGGCCGGTCCGGACTCGCCGACAAGCTGGACGAGTACTTCGCGACGCCCGAGACGGCCTCCACCGACTTCGTCGGCTCCTACGGCGGGGTCATCCACGAGATGACCGAGGCCCGGGACGTCCGGATGGGCATGTACGGCCACTCCAACCAGGTCGCCCACCACGTCACCTACATGTACGACGCGGCCGGCGAGCCCTGGAAGACGCAGGCGTACGTCCGCGAGGCGGTCTCCCGGCTCTACCTGGGCAGCGAGATCGGCCAGGGCTACCACGGCGACGAGGACAACGGCGAGCAGTCGGCCTGGTATCTCTTCTCGGCCCTCGGCTTCTACCCGCTGGTGATGGGCAGCGGCGACTACTCGATCGGCTCGCCCCTGTTCAAGAAGGCCACGGTCCACCTGGAGAACGGCCGGGACCTGGTGATCCGGGCGCCGCGCAACAGCGCGACCAACGTCTACGTGCAGGGCGTGCGGGTCAACGGCCGTATCTGGACGTCGACCTCGCTCCCCCACTCGCTCATCTCCAAGGGCGGGGTCATCGACTTCGCGATGGGCCCGAAGCCGTCGACGTGGGGCACGGGCAAGAGCGCCGGCCCGGTCTCGATCGCCAAGGACGACAAGATCCCGACCCCGCGCGCGGACGTCCTGAAGGGCGACGGCTCCCTGTTCGACAACACGTCGGCGACGGAGCAGGCGGTGACCTCGGTGGACCTGCCGGTGTCCCGGTCGGTCAAGGGGATCCAGTACACGCTCACCTCACCGGCGGACCACACCAGGGCCCCGACGGGCTGGACCCTTCAGGCCTCGACGGACGGCACCACCTGGCGCACCGTGGACCGGCGTTCGGGTGAGGCCTTCGCCTGGAACCTGCAGACCCGGGCGTTCACGGTCCGCACGCCCGGGACGTACGCGCACTACCGGCTCGTCCTGGACGGCGCCTCGACGCTGGCGGAGGTGGAGTTGCTGGCCTGAGGCACTGCACGGAGAAGCCAAAAAAAAGGGGGGCGGGCCCGTTCGGGTCCGCCCCCCTCTGCATCTCCGGCCGTATCTCCGGCTGTTGCTCCGCCTCAGCCGGTGGCGAGGGTGAACACGTGCAGGTCGGTGTTCTCGGGAAGCCGGACGCTCTTGATGCTCTTGCCCTCCGCCGCCTCGAACGGCTTGGTCGCGAAGACGTAGGTCGCCACCGGGTCCTTGTCGGCGCCCGCGACATTGCGGTACGCGGTCCTCGCCACGGTCTCGTTGCCGTACTGGACGGTGCCGCCTCCGCCGCCGACGGTCCAGTCGGTGAAGGAGAGGTCGACCGTGCCGGTGCTGCCGTCGGTGTAGGTGACGGTCGCCCGGGCGGACTGGTTGCCGTTGGTGGCGCTGCCGTGGAAGGACAACCTGCTTGCGGGAGTGGTGAGTTCGATGGTCTGGGCGGCTGCCGTCGCGTTGTCGGGGCGGCCCGCGGGGGCGTTCGGCCAGGTGTAGACCAGACCGTCGACCGTGCCCTGGGCACCCGCGGTGAGGCCGGCCGCCGCGAGGGCCTGGCGGGAGTAGCTCCAGCCGCCGCCGTCGAAGTCGGCCTCGTCGTGGTCACCGACGTCGTCCGAGACACCGGTGTTGCCGTAGGCGGCGAGGAGACTGCCCGGGGCGGCCACCGTCAGGGCGACCGGCTGGGCGTAGGAGGTGCCGGTGGAGGTCACCGTGACCTGGACGTCGTAGTAGCCCTGGGGGGTGCCGGAGGTGGTGGCGAGGGTGATCTGCTGGGAGCCGTCGGTCACCGTGCCCTCGGCCGGGGTGGCCTTGACGCCGTCCGGGGTCTCCACCCGGAAGCGGACCTCCGGGCCGGTGCCACCGGTGAGGGACAGGGCACGGATGCCGACCTCGGCGCTGTCACCGGGGGCGAGCGTCGCGGTGGTGGGCCCGACGCCGATCTGGTACGGCTGCTCGCCCTGGCGGAAGGAGGGCGGCGCGGAGGAGGTCCCCCAGGTGCGGTTCGGGGTGGCGGACAGGGTGTAGTCGAGACGGCCGCCGTCACGGACGAAGGAGCTGTCGAGCCAGGGGCGGTCGCTGGTGCGGCCGTCGACCTTCAGGGACTGGACGTACGGGGTGTCCGCGGCCGCACCCCGGGCGCGGATCGAGATGTCGTTGCCGCCCGGACGGTCGATCTCCACGCGCTCGAACAGGGGTGAGGCGAGGACGAGTTCGGCTCGGGAGGGGACCTGTGGGTACATGCCGAGCGCCGAGAAGACGTACCAGGACGACATCGCGCCGAGGTCGTCGTTGCCGGGGATACCGCCCGGACCAGTGGACCAGAGCGTGGTCATGGCCGCGCGGACCGTCTCCTGCGCCTTGTACGGGGCGCCCGCGTAGTCGTACAGGTAGGGCACGTTGATCGAGGGCTCGTTGTCCAGTTCGGACTTGTCGCCGCCGCTGCCGGTGAGGGCCCAGCTGCCGTCGCTGTTGTGGAAGAAGGCGTCGAGGCGGGCGAGGGCCTGGTCCGTGCCGCCCATCGCGGCGAACAGCCCGGCGAGGTTGTGCTGGACCATCCAGGTGTACTGGGCGGCCGTGCCCTCCACGAACCCGTTGCCGGTGGCCGGGGTGAAGCCGGTGACCCAGCTGCCGTCGGCCTTGCGGTTGGCGATGTAGCCGCCGCTGGGGTCGGCGGCGATGTTGAAGTTGTTCTGCCACCACTGGGAACGGTCGGCGAAGGTGGCCGCCGTGTTCTTCTCCCCTGCGGCCGCGGCGAGTTGGGAGAGGGCGAAGTCGGCCGTGGACATCTCCAGGGTCTCCGCCGCGCCGCCCCAGGCGTTGGAGACGGACGGCATGTAGTGCCTGTCCAGGTACTTGTCGAGGGACGGGCGCTGGCCGACCGACAGCACCGGTTTGCCCGCCGCCGACAGGTCCTGGGCGGTCGGTACCGTGGCGGCCTTCACCAGGGAGCGCAGCGCGCCCTTCAGGTCGAAGTCGGTGCCGCCGAAGGCGCGGATGCCGGCGAGCGCGGTGGGCGAGGGGTCGCCGTTCATGACGTGGGTGCCGCTCGCGCCGTGCAGCCAGCGGTCCCAGATCCCGCCGTTCTGCCGGGCGAGTTCGTAGAGCGACTGGGCGATGTCCGAGCCGGTCCCGGGGTCCAGCAGGGTGAGCAGCTGGACCTGGTCGCGGTAGACGTCCCAGCCGGAGAAGGTGCCGTACTGCGCCCGGTGGCCGCGTCCGACGCGGTGCACCCGGTCGTCGCTGCCCCGGTAGCGGCCGTCGGCGTCACTGATGACGTTCGGGTGGAAGAGCGAGTGGTAGAGGGCGGTGTAGAAGGTGGTGCGGTCGGCGTCGGTGCCGCCTCCGACCCGGATGGCACCGAGCCGGTCGCGCCAGGCGCAGTGGGCCGCGTCACGGACGGCGTCGAAGGAGCGGCCGGGTGGGTTCTCCGCCCTGAGGTTGGCCTCGGCGGCGGCCTGACTGACGTACGAGATACCCACCTTGACGTTCACCGGGCCGGTGCCCGGCGCGAACTCGACGTAGCCGCCCGCCCCCTTGCCCGCGACCGGCCGGCCGCCGGTCGCGAAGCCGCCGGTGCCGCCGGAAGCGGTCGTCGAACCCGGGCTGAGCCTGTCGTCCTGCCAGGTGCCGTTGGCGATGAAGGCGCGGTCGAAGTGGGCGGTGAAGTACAGCGTGTAGTAGGTGCGTTGGCCCTCGGGGTCGAGGTAGCCGCAGAAGTCGCCGGAGGTGACCGAACCGGAGACGGTACGGGTGGCCGGGTCTATGGTGACCGTCGAATCGGCCGAGCCCACCTCGGAGTTGGCGGTGCGGACCAGCAACGAGGCGGGTGTGCCGGCCGGGTAGGTGAACCGGGCCGAGCCGGTGCGGGTGGTCGCGGTGAGGTCCGCGGTGACGCCGGAGGAGAGGCCGACCTTGTAGTGGCCGGGCTCGGCGGTCTCGTCGGCGTGGCTGAAGTCCGAGGCGTAGACGGCGTCCTTGGTGTCGCTCGCCGGGGACGAGGTGACCTCACCGGCGTACGGGAAGAACGGGATGTCGCCGCTGCCGCCGGCGCAGCCGGTGCCGGACATGTGGGTGAGACTGAAGCCGCGGATGCGGGCGGCGTCGTACTGGTAGCCGCCGGGCGCGGCCGTTCTGGTCGCGTCGCCTCTGGTGTTCTCCGGGCTCCAGGAGAGCATGCCGAACGGCACGACGGCACCCGGGAAGGTGTCGCCGCCGTTCTTGGTGCCGATCAGCGGATCCACGTACGCCGTGGGGTCCTTGACGAGTCCGGGTGGCCCGCTCGCGGTCGCCGCGAGGGCGGGGGTGGCACCACCGGTCGCGAGCACCGCGGCCAGCAGCAGGGACATGGGACGGAAACGCATGACGCGGCCCCTCCTCCTCCGGACGGGTCGCGCACCACAGGTCGCACAAGCCGCAGGGACAGTAACGTGCGCCACCCGTAGCACGGAAGACCGCCTGCACCCCGCCAGGCACGGCTCTGGTTCACCCGGCCGGGCTACCCGAAGCGGGTTGACATCGTTGTCGGTTGAGGCGGTAGAGTCGTGTACAGACCATCAGACAACGTTGTCGTGTTCCACAGCGTCGACACAAGCCGAACAGCACAGCGCGCAAGAGGCAGTTCGAGCCACTTCCCCCCGGGCAGGCACCCCACCCCCCTCCCTGCCCGGCTCGCGGACCCGGTGTGCACCGACACCGGGTCCGCCCAGAGCGGATCAGCAGCGTCAACCGACCTGACAGGGCAGGGCGGTTGCACTGTCCCCGCCGTCGCCCTGGACGGACGTAGCCGAAGGTCGTGCTCTGCCCGGGACTGAGCGAACCGTTCCAGTCGACGTTGTGGACCATCACGGGTGGTCGACGGTCAGGAACGGCGTGTCCTCCATGTCGTCCCAGGTGAGCGGCTGGGTCGGGTCGTAGCCGTCCTTGGTGACGTAGACGTAGAACCAACCCGGGTGCGCCGCCCAGGCGTTGTAGGAGAAGTCGACGGTCGCGCCGGAGGTGAGGTGAGTGACCGGCCAGTCGTCGCGGGGCAGGTTGAAGCCGGTGAAGTTGGGGTTGCCACCGCTGCACAGCTGGCCGTCGGGCACGAAGCCGCGGGTGCGGCCGGCGCCGTCCGAGCGGAGCACGGAGAACCAGTTGTAGAACGGCGTGGTCCCGCTGACCTGCTGGGCCGCCTTGCAGGCCGGGTTGACGGGCTTGATCTCACCGGTGTCGGTGAGCCCGTCCTGCCAGCACAGGAAGGTACGGCTGCCCGGCTTCATGGGGGTGCCGTGCGCCTGGGCCGGGGCGCCGGCGGCCAGGATCAGGGCGAGGGCGGGGACCGTGGTGAGGAGAGCGAGGAGGGTGAGGAAGAGGGCCCGGCCTCGGGTGGGGAGGGGTAATCGGGGCAGGCGCACTCCGGACTTTGTCATATTCATGACAGTTCTGCCTTCGTGTGGGGTGAACGGTCGCGCGCGGGTCATGGCGACGAACGCGGGGCGGAAGCGAGCCTGGCGCCTCGGCGGGTTCCGGTCCGCCGAGGCTGATGGGAGCGCTCCCACCCCGCTCCCTGTGAAGTTAGCGCGGACGGGAGCGGCTGTAAACGGTAGGGAGGAGTCCACCGGGGCGGGGGTGACACCGGCGCCCGGACTCGCGGTCGATGTTCCGCGGGCAGCCGTCCCGACGGCATCCCAGCGACTCCCCGATGACGCAGTTCAACACGCCACCGCCATCCCGGCATCCCAAGGTGCCCAGAACTCCTTGGCACGCGCCCGGCCGCGCCGACAGCCTGCTGCGGCCAGGCGGGAGAGGACACCTCGCGCCGAGCACACGACCGAACGCATGCATGAAAACACGGGAGGAATCATGAAGAAGCGTGGCATCGCCGCCCTCGTCGCCGGCCTCGCGGCCACGGCTCTGGGGCTCACGCCGGGCACGGCCAACGCCTCGGACAATCAGCCGCTCAGCGCCAGCACCACGGGCGCCTCCGTCTCGCTCACCGTCGACTGGACCGGTTCGGAATCGTTCACCCTGCGCAACGTGAAACTCAGTGACACCTCCTGCGACGCCCACCCGGTGTTCTTCTACGTCACCGTGCCGGGTTTCCAGTTCCCGAACCACTGGAACAGCAGCGGGTGCGGCACCACCAGCACCTGGGGCAGCCTGTCGGGCAGCCTGGAAGGCGGCATCCACAGCCTCTGGGTGACGGTCTGCCGCGACACGACCTTCGACAACTGCAGCTCGTCCGGCGCGTCGCTCAACCCCTACGACTGATTCCCCGACGGTGACGGTGGGCGTCGTCGGCCGTAGTCTCGACGGGGTGTGCACCGTGGTGTTCGACGAGATGGCCGGCAGGCCGGCATGACCGTCCGCGACGCCGCCCCCTCGGACTCCGACGCCGTCCACCGTCCGCTGAGCGGGTTCGTGACGAGCCATCGGCCCGACCGCGCGGTCTTCGACACCGTCACGTTCCCCAGGATCATCGCGGCCGCCGCGGACGGCACAGCCGACTTCCTGGTCGCAGAGACCGACTCGCGTGTGGTCGGGTACGTGCTCGCACTGCGCATGCCCACCCTTTTCGCGGGCGGAACGATCCTCGAAGTGCTGGAACTCACCGTCGACGCGCCCTCGCGTGGCCGCGGTACGGGTTCCGCGCTGATCCGGGCCGTACAGGCACGAGCCCGGGAGGCGAAGGACGTCGAGGTGACCGTGCCGACCCGCAGGGCGGCCGGCTTCTATCGCGCTCTGGGATTCCACGAGACCGCCGTCCACCTCAAGTGGTCCGCCGCGTGACCGGAAGGGCCACGGGCTTCCGAGAGGCGGGGCGGTCGGACGGCGAAGAACGGCCGGCGACCGGCGGCCCACTCGGGCCGGGTGGGCCGTCCCGAAGGCGTGATCGCAGTCGCCGTCCGCCGTCACCGTCGCCCGGGCCGGTCGGGAGCTCGGCGATTTCTCACGGGCTGCCCCGCGACTGCTCTAGGGGTGTGCCCGCCTGAAGGACCGGCCGGCTGGTGGTTCAGCAGTCGCGGGTCGGACCGTTACTCGTACCGGTACTTCAGCGAGTCCGCCTCCGTCTGCTCGATGTCGGCGATCGTCAGTTCCGGCATCCGCAGTTGGGCCAGCGTCACCTCGGCCGAGGTCGGCTGGGCGTCCGCCGGCAGCCACTGCTCCGGCTTCCAGGCCCCGCTGCGCAGCAGCGACTTGGGGCAGTGCGGGTAGACCTCCTCGATCCCCAGCACCAGCGCGCTGGCCGGCGGCTTGCCCACGGCGGTCAGCTGCGACAGCAGCTCCGGGCGGGTGGAGACGCAGGCCCGGCCGTTCACCCTGAGCGTCGTGGTGCGCCCCGGGATGACGAACAGCAGCCCGGCCCGTCCGGTGGCGACGATGTTCTGCAGGGTGTCCAGACGCTTGTTGCCGGTCGCGTCCGGTATCGCCACCGTCCGTGCGTCCAGGACGGCGACGAACCCGGCGGGGCCTCCGCGCGGGGAGACGTCACAGTTGCCCTCGGCGTCCGCGCTGGCGACCAGGACCAGCGAGGAGCAGCCGATCAACCGCCGCGTCTGCTCGGTGAGTTCGGTCATCTGCTTCCGCACGGCCGCGTCGCCGGGGAGTTCGTAGACCTGGCGCAGCGCCTCCTGGTCGGGCACGGCGTCGAGGCGGAGCGAGTCGAAGACACTGCTGGCAAGAGGCGTCGTCATGTCTCCGACCCTAAGGGGCCGACCTACGATCGATCTTGGTCGGTGAGGGCGGGGACATGGAAACGGCCTCACGGGCTGTCTGACGGGTGAAGATCGAACAGGCCCGCGCGGCCATGCCCCAACCCGCCTTCCGAGACGGGAGCAAGCGCGGTTTCTGGACGGTGCCACAGCGGGGCCACAGACTTGACTCTTTTTTGGCCAAGCGCGCCGGTGGTGACTGGCGTTCGGTCATGTTCACTTGTCGCGTCCATAAAGTTTATTCTTGACGTTTTCTGAGGCAGTCAGGTGGGTCGTGCGAGCAGCCGTCCCGGTCGAGTACGGCCCTCCGATGCCGACCGTCGCGCTGTCAGGGCGCTGCGATGGAGGAAGAACTCATGAGAAGACAGATACGCGGGATGCTGGCCGCGTTCACCGGAGCACTGCTGCTCACCATGGGAGTCACCGCGACCGGCGGCCAGCCGGCGCAAGCCGATGACAACGGTGTCGGACTCAAGCCCCTGCTGGGGTGGAGCAGCTGGAGCTTCGTCCGCCGCAATCCGACCGCGGGGACCATCGAGGCGCAGGCGAAGGCGCTCAAGACCAGCGGCCTGGCGAAGAATGGTTTCGTCTACGCCAACATCGACGACTTCTGGTACCAGTGCCCGGGCAGCCAGGGGCCGGACGTCGACCAGTACGGACGCTGGGTCACCGACCCCGCCAAGTTCCCGCCCCGCGGCGGTGAGAACGGCATCCAGGTCGTGGCCGACTACGTCCACTCCCTCGGGCTGAAGTTCGGCCTGTACGTCACTCCCGGCATCTCCCAGCAGGCGGTCGCCAAGAACACCGAGATCCAGGGAACCCCGTACCACGCCCGGGACATCGCCACCACGACGACCGAGAACAACTACAACTGCGGCGGCATGGTGGGCATCGACTACACCAAGCCCGGCGCACAGACGTTCATCGACTCGTGGGCCGGTCAGTTCGCCGGCTGGGGCATCGACTACCTCAAGATCGACGGCGTCGGCACCCCCGACCAACAGGACGTCCAGGCCTGGTCGGACGCGCTGCGGCACACCGGCCGCCCCATCCACCTGGAGCTGTCCAACAACCTCGACATCAACAACACCGCCACCTGGAAGAAACTCTCCAACGGCTGGCGCACCGGCGGCGACGTCGAGTGCTACTGCGGACCGGACGGCAGCAGCTACCCGCTCACCACCTGGGCGTCCGTCGCCTCCCGGTTCGACCAGGTCGCCGCCTGGGCACCGTACGGCGGTCCCGGCGGCTACAACGACTACGACTCCCTCGAAATCGGGAACGGCGACAACAACGGCCTCACCCCCGACGAGCGCAGGACGCAGATGAGCCTGTGGTCGCTGGCCGCCTCCCCGCTCATCCTCGGCACCGACCTCACCCACCTCGACCCCGCCGACCTCGCCCTGCTGAAGAACACCGACGTGCTCGCGGTGGACCAGGACGGCATCGACGCCAAGCGGATCTCCGCGGACGCGAACTCCCAGGTGTTCGCCAAGACCGAGCCCGACGGGGACGCCGTCGTCGGGCTGTTCAACACCGGTTCGGCTCCCCGGGAGGTCGCCACGACCGCGGCCGCGCTGGGCCTGCCCGCGACACACGACTACGCCCTGCGGGACCTGTGGAGCCACCGGCTGACCGAGTCCGCGGGCCGGATCGCCGCCAATGTGCCCCCGCACGGCGTGGTCCTGTACCGGGTCCACGGCACCCACCGCACGGTGGCCGCGGCTCCGGACGTCTCGCTGGCGCTCAACTGGGCCGCCGCGCCGAGCGACAGCACCACGCGTACCGTGACCGCGGTCCTGTCCGACAACGGGTCGCGGGCGATCACCGATACCGCCCTGACCCTCACCGGCCCGTCGGGAACGAAGATCACCACGCGTTCCGCGACCCGGGCCCGGACGATCCGCGGCGGCCACGCGCTGAAGGCCACCTACTCCGTGTCCATCCCGCCCTCGGCCAAGCTCTTCGCCTCCAGCGACTTCCAGGGGACGGCGACCTACCGCTTCCGGTCGGCGGGGAAGACCGGGCTGACCGCCGGTGACACGATCACCGTCAACCACCAGGTGACGGCTCCGTACCGGACGTTCGCCTCCACCACGGCCGGCTTCAGCGAGTCCGGCAGCAAGCTCGGCATCCGGGCCCAGGGCGCGGACCTGTACAACGGCACCAACGAATACGGCACGGTCTATCTGCCCGGAGCCGAACACGACGGTTCGGTGACCACCGTGAAGCTCGACTCCCAGTCGGACACGGACGTCTGGGCGAAGGCCGGGATCATGGTCCGCAACGACATCACCCAGCCGAACACCTCCCCCGGCTACCTGGCCCTGGTCGCGACCCCGGGCAACGGCTACCTGCTCGACTGGGACAGCGACGGCGACGGGAAGCTGGACTCCCAGGACTCCGCCGGCACCGCCACCTACCCCTCGTGGCTGAAGCTGGTCCGCAACGGCACCACCTACAGCGGCTACTACTCCACCGACGACTCCACCTGGAACCTGGTCGGCACCGTCACCGTCCCGACCGCCGCGGCCACCCAGGACGTCGGCCTGACCCAGACCTCGCACGCCTCCGGCACCACCGGCGAGGCCGACTTCGACACGTTCACCACCACCCCCTGACGGTCCCCCCGTCGACGCTGCCGTCCGCACGGCGCGCGATGCTCTCCTAGACCGGCGCCGTGCGGGCGCGTATCGCCGTTCCGGTGGGCGGCAGTTCGGCCACCGGGAGCTCCAGCGTGAACTCCGTGCGGCCCGGCACGCTCGCCACGTCGAGGTGACCGCCGTGGGCCGTGGTGATGGCCGCGGCGATGGCCAGGCCCAGGCCCGAGCCGCCTTCCAGGACGCCGGCGCGGGTGCGGGAGGTGTCGGCCCGGGTGAAGCGTTCGAAGACGGTCGGGAGCAGGTCGGGCGGGATGCCCGGGCCGTCGTCGCGGACACGGACCACGCAGGTGACGGGGGTCGATTCGACCGTCGCGGTCACCGTCGTCCCGGCGGGGGTGTGCACCCGCGCGTTGGCCAGCAGGTTCGCCACCACCTGGTGCAGGCGGGCCTCGTCGCCCCTCACGAACGCCAGGCCGTCCAGGTCGAGTTCGAGCTGCCAGACATGACCGGCCCCGGCCGCCCTGGCGTCCCACACCGCCTCCGCGACCAGCGCGGCCATGTCCACCTCGGCGGACTGCAGGGGGCGGCCCTCGTCCAGGCGGGCCAGCAGCAGGAGGTCCTCCACCAGGCTGCGCATCCGCACGGACTCGGCGTTGACCCTGCGCCAGGCCAGGTCCGGCTCGATGCGGTCCGTCCCGCGGTTCATCAGCTCCGCGTACCCGGCGATGGACGCGAGCGGGGTACGCAGTTCATGGCTGGCGTCGGCCAGGAAGCGGCGCATGCGCTCCTCGCTGCGGCGCACCTGTTCCTCGCTGCGCTGGCGTTCCGCCAGTGAGGCCTCGACGTGGTCGATCATGCGGTTGAGGGCGGCGCCGACCTGACCGGCCTCGCTGCCGGGGTCGGTGTCCCGCTCGGGCACCCGGGTCAGGCCGGTGACCTGGCCCCGGCCGAGGGGCGCGTGGGAGACCTCGACCGCGGTGGCGGCGACCCGGCCGAGCGGGCGCAGCTGCCGTCGTATCACCACCGCGCACACACAGCCCGCGACCGTGAGGCCGACCGCCGCGACCCCGATCTCGACCTCCACCAGGCCGCTGATGGTGTCCAGTACGTCGTCCATGGGGAGCCCGGCCAGGACACGGATGCCGCTGGCGTTCAGGGCGGTGACGCGGTACGTGCCCAGGCCGGGGACCGCGCGGGTGTGCGTCGAGCCGTCCGGCGCGATGCCCTTGAGGGCGGTGGTCTGGGCGGCGGTGAGGGAACGCGGGGGCGCGTCCCGGCTGACGACGGCCGCGGTGACGATGTTCCCCCCGGCGTCCAGGCGGGCGGCGAGCAGGCCGGCCGGCTGGCCGGTCTCGTTGAGGAAGGTCAGGTCGCGGGCGAGCTCCGGGTGCAGGGCTGCGCCGCCCACGCCGCGCTCGGCCGCGTCGCTCACCCGGTCGTCCAGGTTGCCCATCAGGTAGGCGCGTTGGGCGAAGACGGTGGTCAGGGCCATCACGGCGCAGACGCAGACGAGAACGGCGGTGATGAAGACGAGCAGTCGCGTGCGCAGCGACCGGCTGCGCGGCCGGGCGGTCATCTGCCGTCCTCCACGGGCCGTACGACGTATCCCATGCCGCGGACGGTGTGGATCATGGGTGCCCGGCCCCGGTCGATCTTGCGGCGCAGGCTGGAGATGTAGACCTCGACGAGGTTGCCGCCGCCGTCGAAGGAGGTGCTCCAGACGTGGTCGAGGATCTGGGCCTTGCTCAGCACCTGGCGCGGATGGTCCAGGAGCAGGCTGAGCAGGTCGAACTCCTTGGCGGTGAGCCTGATCGGGGTGCCGGCCCGCTGCACCTCGCGGGACTCCCCGGTCAGCACCAGGTCGCCGAGGACGCGTACGGAGTCGTCGACGGTGGGCTGTTCGGTGCCGGCCCGGCGCAGCAGTCCGCGCAGCCGCAGCACGACCTCCTCCAGGGAGAAGGGCTTGGTGACGTAGTCGTCGGCCCCCGCCTCCAGTCCGTCGATACGGTGCTCGATGGCATCGCGGGCGGTGAGCATCAGGACGGGCAGCCTCGGCATCTCGTAGCGCAGTCTGCGCAGCACCTGGAGGCCGTCGAGGTCGGGGAGCATCCCGTCGAGCACCACCGCGTGCGGGGCGCAGCCGCGGGCCAGCCGCAGGGCCGTCTGTCCGTCGAGCGCGGGGTAGGGGCGCCAGCCCGCGTCCGCGACGGCGGCGGAGAGCAGCTCGGTGAGACCGGGCTCGTCGTCGACGATCAGGACGCGGACGCGGCCGGTTCGGGACCCTGCGGTGGCAGACATGTATCAAGTCTGTGCCGGTCCGCTGAGGGAATGCTGTGTTCCGGCTGAGCTCTGGCGATGTCACGCACCGGCAACGGTACGGACGACGACGACGCAACGCGAAGGGCCGCGCCCCCGCTGACCGGGGACGCGGCCCTCACAGGCCCCTGCTGCCTACTTGCGGAGCAGGCTGCGCAGCACGTACTGCATGATGCCGCCGTTGCGGTAGTAGTCGGCCTCACCGGGGGTGTCGATGCGGACGACCGCGTCGAACTCACGGCGCACATTACCGGCTTCGCCGGGGGCCGTGTCGGTGGTGACCTTGACCGTGCGCGGCGTGGTGCCGTTGTTGAGCTCCTCGACACCGGTGAAGGAGAAGGTCTCCTCGCCGGTCAGACCGAGGGACTCGGCGGTGGCACCCTCCGGGAACTGGAGCGGGAGCACGCCCATGCCGATCAGGTTCGAGCGGTGGATGCGCTCGTACGACTCGGCGATGACGGCCTTGACGCCGAGCAGCGCGGTGCCCTTGGCGGCCCAGTCGCGGGACGAGCCGGAGCCGTACTCCTTGCCGGCCAGGACGACCAGCGGGATGCCCTGCTCGATGTAGTTGCGGGAGGCGTCGTAGATGAACGCCACCGGCGCCCCTCCTTCACCTTCGGCGGACCGGGTGAAGTCGCGGGTGTAGCCGCCTTCCGTCCCCGGCGCGATCTGGTTGCGCAGGCGGATGTTGGCGAACGTGCCGCGGATCATGACCTCGTGGTTGCCTCGGCGGGAGCCGTAGGAGTTGAAGTCACGACGCTCCACACCGTGCTCGGTGAGGTACTTGCCGGCCGGGGTGTCGGCCTTGATGGCGCCGGCCGGGGAGATGTGGTCGGTGGTGACCGAGTCGCCCAGCTTGGCCAGGACGCGGGCACCGGCGATGTCGGTGACCGGGGACGGCTCGTGCGCCATGCCCTCGAAGTACGGGGGCTTGCGGACGTAGGTCGACTGCGGGTCCCACTCGAAGGTGTTGCCGGTCGGGATCGGCAGCGACTGCCACTGGGCGTCGCCGGCGAAGACGTCGGCGTAGGACTTGTTGAACATGTCCTCGCCGATGGCGCTCGCCACGACCTCGTTGACCTCGGCCTCGGTGGGCCAGATGTCCTGGAGGTACACCGGCTTGCCGTCGGTGTCGGTGCCCAGGGCGTCCTTGGTGATGTCGACCTTCATCGAGCCGGCGAGGGCGTAGGCGACAACCAGCGGCGGGGAGGCCAGGTAGTTCATCTTGACGTCGGGGTTGATCCGGCCCTCGAAGTTCCGGTTGCCGGAGAGGACCGAGGTGACCGCGAGGTCGTGGTCGTTGACGGCCTTGGAGACCTCCTCCGGCAGCGGGCCGGAGTTGCCGATGCAGGTGGTGCAGCCGTAACCGACCAGGTTGAAGCCGACCTTGTCGAGGTAGGGGGTCAGACCCGCCTTCTCGAAGTAGTCGGTGACGACCTTGGAACCCGGGGCGAGGGTGGTCTTGACCCAGGGCTTGCGGGTCAGGCCCTTCTCGACCGCCTTCTTGGCCACCAGGGCGGCGGCGACCATGACGTACGGGTTGGAGGTGTTGGTGCAGGAGGTGATGGCCGCGACGGTGACCGCGCCGTGGTCGATCTCGTAGGTCGAGCCGTCGGGGGCGGTGACGGTGACCGGGTTGGTCGGAACGCCGTTGGCGGTGGCCGGGGAGTCGGAGGCCGGGAAGGACTCCTTGCCCGCCTCGTCGTCGTCGGCGACGTAGTTGCGGACGTCGCTCTTGAACTGCTCGGCGGCGTTGGCGAGGACGATACGGTCCTGCGGGCGCTTCGGGCCGGCGATGGAGGGGACGACCGTGGCGAGGTCCAGCTCCAGCTTCTCGGAGAAGTCGGGCTCGGCCTTCGGGTCCAGCCAGAGGCCCTGCTCCTTGGCGTACGCCTCGACGAGCGCGACCTGCTGGTCGGAGCGGCCGGTCAGGCGCAGGTAGTTCAGGGTCTCGCCGTCGATCGGGAAGATCGCGGCGGTGGAGCCGAACTCCGGCGACATGTTGCCGATGGTGGCGCGGTTGGCGAGGCTCGTCGCCGCCACACCCTCGCCGTAGAACTCGACGAACTTGCCGACCACACCGTGCTTGCGGAGCATCTCGGTGATGGTGAGCACCAGGTCGGTGGCGGTGGTGCCGGGCTTGAGCTCACCGGTCAGCTTGAAGCCGACGACGCGCGGGATGAGCATGGAGACCGGCTGGCCGAGCATGGCGGCCTCGGCCTCGATACCGCCGACGCCCCAGCCGAGCACGCCGAGGCCGTTGACCATGGTGGTGTGCGAGTCGGTGCCGACCAGGGTGTCGGGGTAGGCCTGCCCGCCCCGGACCATGACCGTGCGCGCCAGGTGCTCGATGTTCACCTGGTGGACGATGCCGGTGCCCGGCGGGACGACCTTGAACTCGTCGAACGCGGTCTGGCCCCAGCGCAGGAACTGGTAGCGCTCGCGGTTGCGGCCGTACTCCAGCTCGACGTTCTGCGCGAAGGCCTCGTGGGTGCCGAACTTGTCGGCGATGACGGAGTGGTCGATGACCAGCTCGGCCGGGGCCAGCGGGTTGATCTTCGCCGGGTCGCCGCCGAGCTCCTTGACGGCCTCACGCATGGTGGCGAGGTCCACGACACAGGGCACGCCGGTGAAGTCCTGCATGATCACGCGGGCCGGCGTGAACTGGATCTCCTGGCTGGGCTGGGCCTGCGAGTCCCAGCCGGCGAGGGCGCGGATGTGGTCGGCGGTGATGTTCGCGCCGTCCTCAGTGCGGAGCAGGTTCTCCAGCAGCACCTTCAAGCTGTACGGAAGGCGAGCCGAGCCTTCCACCTTGTCCAGCCGGAAGATCTCGTACGACTCGTCGCCCACCTGCAGCGTGCTGCGGGCGTCGAAGCTGTTCGCCGACACGACAGTCTCCTTCATTGATGTGCGCGTACCACCGTCAATCGTGCCGCCACGCCAACTTGGCCGATCCAGTAAGGTCAGGCTAAGTTAGGCATGCCTTACTAGAGGTGGCGGCTACGGTGCGCCTAGGCAGATATCTCGATGTCGAGATAACTCTAGTACACGGGCGCGGGATGGTCATGCCCGGACCCGCTTGACCGCTGTCATCCAATCGAGGCGTTCGACAGCGAACCCGGTCGTTTCGGCTTCCTTGCCAGCGAACCCAGTCGTACGAGGTGACGCGCCGGGAGTGCTGGATGGCCGTACCCGGTCGGGGTAAATCTTGCAGAGCCGTCCGTCGAGCTGTCGTACGTGGATGCTGTACGCGAGCGTCGGCGGCCTCCGCTGCTGGACTGTGTGACGGCCCGGTTCGAGGACGTGGCCGCCGTACGGCCGTTTCGCTGGGCGCGGTGAGCTCACTTCTCCGGCTGCCCAGTCACCTGCACCGTTTCCTCTGCGGCCCACCGTTCTGGTTCGGCAAACCCAGTCTCTCCCGCCCCGCAGCAGCCTCCGGCCGCCCCAGACGCTCGCTCGCCCCCCATCAACGCCTGCTTCCGGTCCCGACCGCATGTGGAACGTCACGCGATTCCCCATCAGCAGCGCCAGCTTCCCCACGCAAGCGTTCGCCCCTTGAGTCCCTCGCGCGCGTAGTCACTGAAGCGGCTCTCAGCAACCTCCGTATCTTGGTGCCATGACGGACACGGAAGAACCGAGGCTCTACGTGAACCGCTGGGGCGACACATCAGATCCAGCCCCGGAGCGGCGGGGGCCCCGCCAGGACGCGTGCTCGTGTTTCGACCAGTCCAGGCCGCACCCGCGAGCCCGCGTCGGATTCCACACCGAACGGCAGGACACCTCTGCCCCGGGCCGGCAACACCTGCTGGAGCCGGTCGATGAGGCCGCCGCCGACGGGCGCGAGCAGTTCCGCCCCCTCACCGAGCTGAGCCCAAAAGAGCGGCGGTAGGTAATCACCCTGCCGCCGAGCATCGCCAGCCACGGCGATCAGCGCTGGTCACGGCTCCTCGGGCGGGGAGGCGTTCGAGCGAGCTGATGCGCAGTTCCTCGCACGGCGCGGTCCGGCGTTCAGCTCCGTCGACGACACGCGTCTTGGTCCCCGCCGTCGCCTCGTCATCTCGGCGGCGGAGGTCCAACACCAATGATCACCGGAGTCACCAGGGGGAGCCCACAGCATGACCAGCACCACGGAGGCCCTTGGCGGGTCGGCTGCAGTCGACGATGCAGCACGAAGCGTCACGCGCCCGTTCTACGTATACGCCGTGCTCGCCAACACGCTGTTCCAGCGCGGCGTATTCGTCCTCTTCCTTTATCAGCGAGGCTTCTCCGCCGGGCAAGTGGCCCTACTGCAGACACTGCTCTACCTGGTCAGCGGACTTGCGGAGTTGCCGACGGGAGTCATCGCCGACCGAATCGGCAGGCGTGCCAGCATCGTGATCGGCCAGGTGCTGACGGCTGGATGTCTGCTCGGCCAGGTGGCGTTCTCCGACTACTGGGTGTTCCTGGCGCTGTTCATCGGGCAGGGCGTGGGCATGGCATGTGTGTCCGGTTCGGACACCGCCCTGCTGTACGACCTGCTCGTGCGTCGTGGTGCGACGGCCGGCTACGTCAGGATCAAGTCCCGGTTCACCATGTTCGGGACGGTCACCTCGGGAGCCGCCATCGCCCTCGGCGGCCAACTGCAGCGGATTTCCTGGGGAGTCGTCTACGTCGGTTCGGCGGCGTGCCTCGTCCTGGCCGTGGTGGTGCTGATGTCACGGGTGCCCGAGATCCGCGGCGCGGACGCGGTGGACGAGCAGGACGGAGCCGAGGAGGAGCACGGCGACGGCACAGCATGGCGGGCGATGCTTCGGGTCGCCACGCCGGCGCTCGTGACGCTTGTCGTGGTGTCCGGATTGATGCACGCGACGTTGACGCCGTACATCATTTTCACGCAGAAGACCCTCTCCGATCAGGGAGCGGGCACCGCATTGGTCAGCGTGGTCATATCGGCGGGATTCTTCGTCGGCGGGCTCACTCCCCTGCTGTCGGACCGCGCGGACCGGCGCATCGGGTATCGGGGCATCGTCCCGGTGTCTCTCCTGACGCTCGCCGTGGCGCTCGGTCTGAGCGGCCTCGGCCTTGTCTGGGTCACCATCGCCGCGTTCCTGGTCCTGGTCGGAATTCCCGAGATCACCGCCGTGCTCGTGGACAACGTGTTCAACGAGGCAGTGCCCTCGCGCCACCGGGCGAGCCTGCTGTCGATGATCGCATTCGTGGAGTCGGCGCTCATCGGCATCGGCTATCTCGTCGTCGGCGCGCTCATGGACGGGCTGGGCTCCAGTGTGGGCATGGCCGCCTACGCCGCGGTCCCCCTGCTGGCATGTCTCCTGTGGCTCCCGGTGCTCTTCCGAGGGGCACGGGTGACCGCCGAGATCGAGAAGCCCGCCACCCAAAAGGCATCCTGAAACAGACCATCACGAGCAACGCCCCTGCCCGATGGCGGGGGCGTCGAAAATGGCCCCTCGAATGGAGCCGATGCGGAAACGTTTTTGCCGACCAACTCAGTCGTGGCAGGTCAGCGCGACCAGGACGACGAACTCCCCTGCCAAAGGACACCGCTGTCCGCTGCCCGCTGTCCCCGCGGCGTGTCCGGGGCCGGTTCCCGCGGGCGAATCACCGCATCCCGAACGGCCGCCTGTGAGTCAATCCGGGTTTCGCACCCATCAGTTCGCGGCGCGGGGGTAGCCGACGAGGGGAGCGAAAGGAGTCGCAGTCATGCCGCTCACCTTCCGGAAGAGCTTCCGGATCCTGCCCGGAGTGCGCCTCAACATCAATCGGCATTCCTGGTCCATCACCACCGGGGGCAGGCACGGGCCCCGGCACACGCACAGCAGTACGGGACGCCGGACGACGTCGATGGATCTGCCCGGACCGTTCGGGTGGCGGCGCACGTCCAGGGAGCGCCGCCGGTGACGTCCGCGGGCGGGACGGAGACCGGGCGGTCCGTCCCGCGGGGCCGTCCGGCGGCCCCGGGCCTCAGGAGGCGGCCGTCTCCGGGTCCCCGCACCCTCCTCGGGTCTCCAGCCGGCGGCAGGCCCTCAGATCCGCCGGCAGCCGTGCGACCGGGGCGGCGGCCTCCGCCGGGGAGCGGTCGGCGGCGACGAGGGGGCGCGCCAGGTCCTGTTCGGTGCGCGGTTCACGCAGCGCCTCCAGGAGGATGCGGGCCGCCTTGTTCACGCCGACGGCGGTGAAGGTCGCGCCGACGGCCACCTGGACTCCGCCGTCCGGCTCCCAACGGAGGTGCGGGGAACCCACAAGGCGGATCGTCGGCGTGTCGGAAAACGTGTCAGATCGTGTCAAGTCGGGCCTTTGGCCGGACGAAGGGGAAGCGCATGGCGGCCGGGCCGTCACCCATCCCCGGACGGACGCGATCCCCGCTGTGCGGCGAGAGTGCGGGAATTACTGTGACGCCACCGTCATGCCTCCGAGAGGACACCGGCGGCGGCGTACGGCGCAACGAGGCGTGCGTCAGATTCCGTTGTGGATGACCGCGAGGAACGGCTTGGAATTCTCATCGTCGGAGGTCAGGGCGGTCGTTCCCGGATCGGCGTCGAGGGACCCGATCGGGGTGATCTCCGCGGCTTGCGGATTTCCGGGGAGCAGGGCTGTCCAGATGGCCGTCTGGGGCATTTCCCGTACCTCCGGCTTGAGCCCGATGACACATGCCGGTGGTGTGCACCGGGCACCACATCAGCGTACGGCGGAAAGGCCTCCGGACAACGGTCGGCGGAATTCACGACGAAACATCGGGAGCCGCCTTGACGTTCCCCGACCCCGCCCTTGTGCGCATCGGAACCACGGTCGACGGGCCGAACAACCAGGCCCCCTGACAACGCATCACCCGAACGGACCCCCCAACGGGCACCATCTCATATCTGAGATAACCTCAACCTCATGGCAGACGACTACCTCGTACGCATCGGCAGGCTCATCCGTGACGCCCGGCAACACCGCGGCTGGACACAGGCACAGCTCGCGGAGGCGCTCGGCACCAGTCAGAGCGCCGTCAACCGCATCGAGCGCGGCAACCAAAACATCAGCCTTGAGATGATCGCTCGAATCGGCGAAGCCCTGGACAGCGAGATCGTCTCACTGGGCTATGCGGGCCCGATGCATCTGCGAGTGGTGGGCGGCCGCCGGCTGTCCGGCGCGATCGACGTGAAGACCAGCAAGAACGCGTGCGTGGCCCTGCTGTGCGCCTCACTGCTCAACAAGGGGCGCACGGTGCTGCGCCGGGTGGCCCGGATCGAGGAGGTGTACCGCCTCCTGGAGGTGCTCAACTCCATCGGCGTGCGCACCCGCTGGATCAACGAGGGCGTCGACCTGGAACTGGTACCGCCGGCCGACCTCGACATGGCGTCGATCGACGCCGAGGCCGCCGTACGCACCCGCTCGATCATCATGTTCTTCGGCCCGCTGCTGCACCGCATGGACCACTTCAAGCTGCCGTACGCCGGCGGCTGCGACCTGGGCACGCGGACCATCGAGCCGCACATGATCGCGCTGCGCAGGTTCGGACTGGACATCGCGGCGACCGAGGGGCAGTACCACGCGCAGGTCGACCGCTCGATCCGCCCGGACCGCCCGATCGTGCTGACCGAGCGCGGGGACACGGTCACCGAGAACGCGCTGCTGGCCGCCGCCCGGCACGACGGTGTCACCGTCATCCGCAACGCGTCGTCCAACTACATGGTCCAGGACCTCTGCTTCTTCCTGGAGGCGCTCGGCGTCAAGGTCGAGGGCATCGGCACCACCACCCTGACCGTGCACGGCGTCCCGAACATCGACGTGGACGTGGACTACTCCCCCTCCGAGGACCCGGTCGAGGCGATGAGCCTGCTGGCCGCGGCGGTGGTGACGGAGTCGGAGCTGACCGTGCGCCGGGTGCCGATCGAGTTCCTCGAGATCGAACTCGCCGTCCTGGAGGAGATGGGCCTCGACCACGACCGCACGCCCGAGTACGTCGCCGACAACGGCCGTACCCGCCTGGTCGACCTCACGGTCCGCCCCTCCAAGCTGGAGGCGCCGATCGACAAGATCCACCCGATGCCGTTCCCGGGCCTGAACATCGACAACGTGCCGTTCTTCGCGGCGATCGCGGCGGTCGCGCAGGGCAAGACCCTGATCCACGACTGGGTCTACGACAACCGTGCGATCTATCTGACCGACCTGAACCGCCTCGGCGGCCGCCTCCAGCTCCTGGACCCGCACCGGGTGCTGGTGGAGGGCCCGACCCGCTGGCGTGCGGCCGAGATGATGTGCCCGCCGGCACTGCGCCCCGCCGTGGTCGTCCTGCTGGCCATGATGGCGGCCGAGGGCACGTCCGTGCTGCGCAACGTGTACGTCATCAACCGCGGCTACGAGGACCTCGCCGAACGCCTCAACACGATCGGGGCCCAGATCGAGATCTTCCGGGACATTTGATGCACGGATGCCGCCGCACCCCGTCTGACCTGCTACTTAGCGGGTCAGGATGGGGTGCGGCGGCATCTCTGGGACTTCTCGAGGACGGACACCGAGCGGGTCGAGCGCCGGGGTGGATCTGCCGCGAGGCCATGAGCATTCGGCGACCTGGTACTGAGGTCGACCTGGTACTGAGGTGGTGTGGCCGGAGCGTCGGGGACAGAAGACGTGCGGTCGGCATGGGCATGGGGGCGGACAGGGCACTGGCTTACGGTGAACGCACCGGTCAGTGCGCAGGCGCTGCGTGGTCCGGCGACGGATGAGGACATCGCGGGTCTGCGTGCGGCGTTGGGGTTCGATGTGCCCGACGCGCTGGAGGCGTTGCTGCGGATCAACAACGGCAGCACGGCGAAGGACACCACGCGGACCCTCCCCAACGGGCGTGTGGTGCCTGTCCGTCACCTTGATTCGGTGATCTTCCCCTACGGAAAGATTCTTCTGGGGTGCGCTGAGATCGGTGAGGCATACGCCAGGTGGCGGCGGCTGGGTGAACAACACTTGCTCGGGCTCGATCAGGATCCCGCGTTCGACCAGCCGCTTCAGCTTCAGCCGGACGTTGTTGACGTCGCAGGGCGCGATCTCCGGATCCTTCGCCTCGCAGACCGCCCATACCCGCAGCGGGGCGTCGACCGCGGCGAACACCGCCATGGCGCGGCGCCCTTGTCACGCAGGTTCTCGGGGCGGGTGAGCGGGAAGATCTGTGCCCTCCTTCGGCCGCTGACTCCGTGCGTTGGGATGCGGGACCTCCGCGAGGAACCGCTCCAGCCCCGGGCCGCCGTAGGGGACCTTCTCGATGCGTTTGCCTGCCGGTTCCAGGGCGCCGCAGCACCCCTCTCCGACAGGGGTGCGGCGGCGGCTTCGGGGCTTCTCCGGATCCGCGGGGCTTGTCCGGGCTCAGGTGTTGAAGACCACCGGCATGCTGGTCCAGCCGTTGCGGATGTGGTTCATGACCGGTGTGGGGTCGCCGGCGAGTGTCACGCCCGAGAAGCGGTCCAGGAGTGCGTCGAGCACGATCGGTGCCTGGGCGCGGACGAGGCGGGCTCCCATGCAGTGGTGGATGCCGGCGCCGAACGCCAGGTGCTTGACGCTCTCGCCCCTGGTGACGTCGTACCGGTGGGCGTCGGGGAACACCGACTCGTCCCGGTTGGCCGCCATGTACATCAGGTACACATGCTGCCCGGCCCGGATCGGGCGGCCGCCGATCTCGACGTCCTTCGTAGCGGTCCGCAGCATCGCACGCGCCGGTGTGACATAGCGCAGGGTCTCCTCGACCGCCGACGGGAGCAGCGAGCGGTCCCGGCGAAGCAGCTCCCACTGGTCGGGGTGCCGGGCCAGCTGGTGGACCAGGCCGGCGAGCAGGGACCTGGTCGTGTCGTTGCCGGCGGCGAGCATGGTCATGGCGAACATGACGACGTTGGCCTCGGAGACGTTCGTCCTGTCGAGTTCCGCGGTCAGCAGGACGGTGAGGAGGTCGCCGTCGCCGGGGTCCCGGCGCTTGGCCGCCAGGCTCTCCACGATGAACCGTTGCAGGCTCTGGAACTCGGCGGCCGCGGCCCGCAGTTCCTCGAACGTCACGTCGCCGGCGAGTTTCTCCAGTTCGTCGCTCCAGAACCGGACGCGGTCGAACTCGGTGTGGGGCAGCCCGATCATCCGGATCGCGGCGTTGATCGGCACCAGGTTGGCGTAGGACACCCAGTCGACGACGCTGTCCGGGGCTATCCCGGCGACGAGTTCACGGACGTCCGGCGTCAGCGCTTCCCGCAGCCGCCGTATCGCCTCCGCCGAGAACGCCGGCGCCATCACCCGGCGCAGTTCCGCATGGCGCGGCGGGTCCGTCGTACCGACCTGCTCGCCGCCCTTGGGGAAGAAGCTGTCGGTGATCAGCTCGTCCCCGGCCTGCGCCTGGTACTTGACGTCGTTGAGGAAGAGGCCCTTGGAGCTGACGAAGATCTCCGGCAGGCCGGCGATGGCCCGGATGTCGGCGTGCCGGGTCACCACGAAGGTGTCGAGAGGCTCGTAGTAGTAGAAGGACGCGTCCTCCTGCATCCGGGCGAAGGCCGGCCAGGGATCGTCGACGTAGAAGCCGGGGTCCTCGATCGGGACGGCTCCGGGCGGGCTGTCGGTCATCGTCGTACTCCAACTCCGGTCGGTGGTGTCGCGTGGTCACCACGGGTCTGGGGGCACTCGGGAGGCGGAATTCAGGAACGTCCTCAGGTGTTCCAGCGACTCGGGCCCGGGATCGGCGTTCACGAGGCGGTTCACGAGGAACTCGGGAACGGTGAGGTCGGGGAGCCGGAGCGCGCCCGTGAGCGAGTCCCACTCGCCGCGGTGCAGGCCGTCGTCGGTCTTCCCGCGTACGCCCACCTTGCGCACGACGTAGCCACGGGCGGCGTACTGATGTGCGTCGATGACCGCGCACCGCAGCAGTGTGCGGTGGGACGTGGTGGGCAGGGAGATCACTCCGTAGCCGGCGTCGGCGAGGACGTCCAGCACCTTCGGTGTGCCGACCAGGCCTGCCGCGACGATGGCGACCCGGCCGCCGCGGCCGTCCGGAGCGGCGCCGTGCGCGATCCCGGGCGACGCGCTCATCCTGCCAACCCGCTCTCCAGGTCGCGCCGCAGCGAGTCCGGGGTCGCGCCGGGCAGGTCCATTCCGACGCCGATCAGGCACGGTGGCCGCAGTCCGCGTGAGCGGATCTCGGCCTCCAGCTCCTCGATCCACACCCCGCGTCCGGGGACCACCGTCCACGCGTCGGACCGCCCCGGCTCGCCGCGCCAGTCGGGGGCGCTCGTGATCAGATCGACCCCGCTGGAGGGACTGCCGTCGATTCCGATCACGACCACCTCGGTGTCGGCGGCCGACGGGTCCGCGGCCAGCTCGTCCACGACCGCCCGTGCGAGCTCGCGGCAGTGTTCTCGGTAGGTCGGGGTGTCGTACTGCTCCTTCGACTGCCACCAGCGGTCCGGCCCGGCGAAGGTGAATTCCGGGCAGGGCATCTGCACCATGCGATGGTTCCGCCGCCGAAGCAGGTCGATCACCGGCGAAACCACTCCGGGACAGATCGCCCCGTCACTGACCTTCGCGTTCTGGTTCAGCAGGCAGTGGGACACCAACGCGATCGGCATGGGCTGTCTCTCCATGGGTGCGCCTTCTCGGTTGTGGTGCGCGAGCGATGGCGTCCGCCGCTCAACGGCCTGACCTCGGACGCCGGTTCAGCCGGACCGGGACCTCGGTCGGCCCCTGCACTCCGGACGGCGGGCCCCAGCGCACGGTGCCCGTCGGCTCCGGGGTCCGGAATCGCGCCGCCAGGGCCCTGAGTACGGCGGTCAGTTGGCGCTCGGAGACCGTGGCGCCGATGCAGTAGTGGAGGCCCGCGCCGAAACTGAGGTGCGGGCGGGTCGGTTCGCGCAGCGGGTGGTAGGCGTCGCCGTCGGGTTCGGCGTCGCGGTTGGCCTGCACCGCGCACAGAAGCACCGGACTGCCGGGCTCCAGGGTGCGGTCGGCCAGCGTCAACGGCACTTCGGTGAAGCGGATCTGGAGCGGCGCCGTCGGCATCCAGCGCAGCAGCTCCCGTACGGCCGAACTGGCGGTCGTCTCGTCGCCGGCCGCCGCCGACCAGGTCCGCGGGTGGTCGGCGAGCGTGGCCACCAGCTGGCCGAGCACGAGGCGATACGGCTCGAAGCCGATGAGGAGCGACATCCTGGAGCGCGTCCAGTCCGTGCGCTCGGCTGCCGTGACGCCCTCCCGGCGGGCCAGCCGGCCGAGGAAGTCCTGCACCTGCTCGACCGCCGACCTCGCCCGCGCGAGCGTCCGCGCCGGCATCAGCCGGTGGATGAGCGCCAGGTCCCGCACCGGCTGTGCGATCTCGCCGTACGTCCCCTTGTCGACGTCGAGCAGCCGCGCCGCCTGGGCGTGCACGATCGAGTCGGCGACGTCCGCCACGAACTCGCACTCACCGTCGAGTTCGGCGGTGGCGGCGAGTGCCTGCGCGGCGGCGAAGGACGGGTCGAAGGCCGGGCCGCGGAGGAGGGGACGCATGTTCTGCCGCAGCGCGTCGTGGTCCTCGGCCCGGGAGAAGATGAGCAGCGAGGCGAACCAGGCCCCGATCGAGTGGTCCGTCACCCCGGAGTACCGAAGCTGCCGCCAGGGGTCGTGCACCAGGGTCGGCTGCCGCAACAGCCGGCCGACCGTCGCGTGATCGCAGACGACGGGACCGTACCTGCTGTCCAGGAGCCGGCCCTCGGTGCGAGCGAGACGCAGACGGTGGTCGTCGAAACGGAAGGAGGGGGAGTCGACTTCGATGAACGAGCAGGGAGTTTCGTCTCTCTCTGCCACTTGCGACGTCATCTTGTGGCCTCACTCGTGCGGTGCCCGCATACGCGAGCCATTGTGCGCACGGCGTCCGGCCGTCAGCGACGTCCCCGAACGGGCGTCCCTCACCCCCGTGAGAGGGGGCCGTCCTCCTCGCGGCTGACCTCGTGGTGGCGGCCGTCGGGGCGGGGCAGCGGCTTGAGGTCGACCTGGATGCGGTGCGTGGAGTCATGGCTCACCGAGCCGCCGAGCCGGGCCTCGACCACGCCCAGGCGCAGCCCCGCACCGCCCTCACCGGCTCGGTGGAACCGCACCGAGAACTCCAGGCTGACCTGCTCCACGCTGAACCGCCAGTCGCTCTCGGCGCCCTCGGCCTGGGCCCTGGCCAGTTCCGCGCGGACCGTGCCGATGGCCTCCGCGAGGCCGATCGGTTCCGGATCCCCCATGGCAACTCATCTCCGGCTTCCGTTGATTGGCCGATCCAACCTGGTCACAAGTCGCTGCGTGCCCGGCCTCCTGCGGGACGTCCAGCGGGTGGACGCACAGGGCACCCCCAGCAGAGCCGCGCCGCGGACGGTGTGCAGTCCGCGGTGAACAACCGGCCACCGACACCCCGGACTTGGCGACCGGCCGTGTCTCGCAGGAGACTCGGACGCGGCTCGCACTCGACTCGCACGGACTTGCACGCGACTCGCAGGTGACTCGCACGCGACTCGCTGGTGACTCGCAGGTGAGGCGTCGGCCGCCTAGCGCAGCGCTTCCTCGATCGCCGTCAGCCAGACGTCGACCGGCCCGGCCGTCACCAACCCGCTGCCCGCACCGGCGAGTTGGCCGGCGGCCGGACACAGCCGGTGCCGGCAGCGGCGCAGGGCCGGGCGGTCGCCGAGCTCCAGGGCGACGGCCGCCACGACACACCACAGCGCCTCCTGGACCAGGTCGGCAGGAGGCTCGGGCAGCCCGCGCAGCGCTTCGCGGGCCGTCTGCTCGTCGTCCGCGGCGAGGGCGAGCCCCGGGCGGATCCAGGGGAGATACGGCCCCCAGTCGGCGGCCGGGTCCAGGGCCGCACGGATGCCGTAGGGCCGGGGCCGCCCGGCCAACCGGAGACAGAGCAGCGCGAGCGGGAGCAGCCCGGCGCGCACTCCGGGCATGCCCGGCCCGTCCAGCAGCCGGTCGACCGCCCGGTAGGCGGCCTCGGCGCGCTCCGGGTGCCCGGTCACGGCCAGCCGCAGCGCCCGGTAGCCGTCCGTGAACACGCGGGCCAGCGGCAGTTCATGGCGGTCGGCCAGCCGGTCGGCCGCCTCGGCGTGTGCGTCGGCGGTGGTGAGGTCGGCGAGGCCCGCGCGGGCCTGCACCCGGATCAGATGGCCGAGCACCTCGTAGGTGACCAGGCCGTGCCGGGTGGCCAGGGCGATCAGTTCGGTGCCGAGGGCGTCGCGGCGCGGGGCGAGGCCGGTCCGGGTGCAGGACTGCATGAAGACGCCGTTGAGGGCGAAGGCGAGCAGCGCCGGATCGTCCAGGCGGCGGGCCAGGCGCTCCGCCTCGGCGGCGGCCTCGGCAGCACGGGCGGACCGGGTGCCGCGTGACTCCAGGGCGACCGTGGCCAGCAGCCGGCAGCGGGCGGTGTCCTGGGCCGGGGTCGCGGGCAGCCGGGCCAGCGCGCGTTCGGCGGCCTCGACCACGCGGCGGGCGTCCGCCGGGTCGTCGGAGCGGGTCCAGATCGCCGGGACGTCGTAGGCGCCGATGACCCGTGCGGTCAGTTCCGGGTCGCCGGACTCCTCGGCCGCGGTGATCGCCGCGAGGCGGTGTTCACGGGCGGCGGCCAGTCCGCCGGATCCGGTCACCGCGAGGGTGCGCAGCAGGCCGACGGTCGATTCGAGCCGGGCCCGGGCACCCGCGGCGACGGTACGGTCGTACGCCTCGGCCGCCCGGGACCACACCCGTGCCGCCGCGGCCGCCGGCTCCTCGTCCAGGGCGGGGTCCTGCGCGAGGATGCCGGCCTCCAGCCGCCGCAGCGCCGGGCCGGGATCGAGCCCCAACTGGTCGGCGAGGGTCGCGCGGGCCCGGCGCAGTACCGCGAGGGCGTCGCCCTGGCGGCCGGTCCGGTAGAGGGCGAGCGCCAGCAGCCGCCAGCCCTCCTCGCGCCACGGGTGCCCGGTGAGGTGGGCGTCCAGATCGGGCACCGCCTCGCCTGCCCGGCCCGCGGCGAGCAGCGCCTCGGCCCGCTGCTCGACCGCCCGCAGCCGCAGCTCGGCCAGCCGGGCCCGCTCGCCCCCGCACCACTCCTCGTCGGCGAACTCGGCGTAGGCCGGCCCCCGCCACAGCTCCAGCGCCTCGCGCAGTCGCCGAGCGGCCCGGGCGGGCTCCTCCGGTACGGCGGTTTCCACAGCCGTCTCGAACCGCCAGGCGTCCACGGCTTCCGCTTCCGCGCGCAGGGCGTAGCCAGGACCGTCGGTGACGAGCAGCCGGGCCGGGGCGCGGGGCGGGCGGTCGGGTTCGAGGGCGCGGCGCAGGTCGTTGACGAAGGTACGGAGGGAACCGACGGCGGTGGGCGGCGGTTCGTCCCAGAGGTCGGCGACCAGGCGGCCCACCGGCACGACCCTTCTGCGGGCCACGATCAGCCGGGCCAGTACGGCACGGTGCCGGGGGCCCTTCAGGCCGAGCGGGCCACCGGCACGCTCGGCCGTCACGGTTCCGAGCACCCCGAAGTCGACCTGGTCCATCCTCACCCACCCCACGGTAGATCCCGACCACGGGAGGCCCGCCGCACACCCGGTCCCGTCCCACGGCAATGTCCCCTCCTCCCGCAGACCCGCCCCAGACACGCCCCCCAACCCACGGCAGCCCCGGCCCACGCACGACCCCGACCCACACTCGGCCCCCTCCCACCGCAGACCCGACCCACGGCACGGTCCCAACCCACGGCAGACCCGACCCACACGCGATCCCAGCCCACCCCAGACCCAACCCACACTCGGCCCCGGCCCCGACCCGCGCTCGGCCCCGACCCGCGCTCGACCCCAGCCCACCGCGGACCCCAACCCACGCTCGGTCCCAACCCACCCCAGACCCAACCCACACTCGGCCCCGACCCGCGCTCGACCCCAGCCCACCGCGGACCCCAACCCACGCTCGGTCCCAACCCACCCCAGACCCAACCCACACTCGGCCCCGACCCGCGCTCGACCCCAGCCCACCGCGGACCCCAGCCCACCGCGGACCCCGACCCACGCTCGGCCCCCTCGCCCGGCAGGCCCCGGCCCACCGCGGGTGCTGATCGGCTGCTGATTCGCGCGCGGGAGTGTCGGCTCATGAACATCCCCGGTTTCACAGCACACCGTGTCCCGGTCGCCGACGGCGTCTCCCTGCACGTGGCCGTCGGCGGTGCCGGCAGCCCGGTCGTCCTGCTGCACGGCTTCCCGCAGACCCATCTGATGTGGCGGCAGGTGGCCGCCGGCCTCGCCTCCGATCACACCGTGATCTGTCCCGACCTGCGCGGCTACGGCGCCAGCGACAAGCCCGCCGACGCGGACGGGCTGTCGTACGCGAAGCGGACCATGGCCGCCGACGTGGTGGCGCTGGCCCGGGCCCTCGGCCACGAGAGCTTCGCGGTGGCGGGGCACGACCGGGGCGCGCTGGTCGCCTTCCGGGCCGGCCTGGACCACCCGGACACCGTCACGCACCTGGCCCTCCTCGACGTCCTGCCCACCCTGGACATGTGGGAGGTACTGCACGGCACCACCGCCGCCGTCGCGTTCCACCTCTACCTGATGGCCCAGCCCCCGGGCCTGCCCGAGCAGTTGATCGGCGCGGCCCCTGACCTCTTCTTCGGTCACTTCCTCGACCTGTGGACCCGCGACCCC
Source organism: Streptomyces sp. NPDC048417 (assembly GCF_040651615.1). Classification (NCBI taxonomy): domain Bacteria; kingdom Bacillati; phylum Actinomycetota; class Actinomycetes; order Kitasatosporales; family Streptomycetaceae; genus Streptomyces; species Streptomyces sp. NPDC048417. The sequence continues at coordinate 260,434 of NZ_JBEZKI010000011.1, forward strand.
TCGGCGATCCCCGCCGACGTCCGCGCCGCGTATCTCGCGGCCTGCCGGGCGGCGGTGCCCTCGATCGTGGCCGACTACCGGGCCTCGGCCGGTATCGACACCGAGCACGACCTGGCCGACCGGGCCGCCGGAACCGTGCTGGGCATGCCGGTGACCGTGCTCCAGCAGGACTGGGGTGCCGCCCTCGGCTACGACGCGGCCGCGCTGTGGCGGGCCTGGGCGCCGAACCTGGAGCACCGCACGGTGGACTGCGGGCACTTCATGGCGGAGGAGGCGCCGGACGAGGTCACGTCCGCGCTGCGGAAGCTGCTGACCCGGTGATCCGGGTGGTGATCCGGGTGCGGCGGGACCGTGACGCGTCACGACGCCGATGAGCGGCGGCCCGGCACCGTCGGGGTGCCGGGCCGCCCGGGAACGCGCCTCAGCCCTTCTTGAGGGTGACGTCCTGCTGCTGGATGGCGTGGAACGAGGGCAACGGCAGGCCGCCCAGGGGGCGCAGCTCCATGATCGTGGCCTCGACATGGGCCGCACCGGTCTTCAGCTTCTCCGAGGTCACCTTGCCGGTGTTCTCCCAGTGGTGCTTGGCGCCGTCGCACACGGCCCGGGTGCCGCCGACGCCGTGGCGATAGTTCGGCGAGTCCTGGCTGACCGACGAGCTGACGAACACCGGGCCCGTGGCATCGGTGCAGGTGTAGGTGCCGGAGAGGGTGACCGTGCCGTCGTCGGCGAGACGGCCGGTGGGATCGACGGTGACGGATTCGGCGGGGGCGGCGGTCGCCGGGGCGACGGCGGCGCAGAGCAGCGCTGCGGAGCCGAGGGCCGCGGCGAGGACGGGGCGTAGGGGCATGACATCCTTCCCAGGTCGTGGGGTGGGGCATGCCCTGGATACCGGGCGCCCGGCCCGGGAGGCGTGACCGTCACTCCTTCGGTGGCGCGTCCCGCCACGCCGAAGGCGCCGGTCGCGTCGCGGACGTGCGGCGGTCGTCGTGGGACCGTCCGGGAGTTGTCCGTGTGTTGTCACAGCTCGCGGCAGGAGGTTCCGCGGCGTTCACGACGGGAGCATGGTCTGGTCATGCCGGTCGGCGACCGTGCCGGAGGCAGACCCGTGGAGGTGCGCCATGTGTTCCCACCCGTTCCCGAGCGCGACGGCCGACCGCGGCCTCCCGCACATCGTCGCCGCCCACCCCGAGCAGGGCTGGACCCTGCTGTGCGACGGGGCGATCGTCTTCGACGACACCGGCGAGCTGCACCCCGACGGCAGCGTGACCGAGCCGCACCGCGGCCCGGCCGGCCGGCTCGCCGTCGCCGCCTGACCCGGCGCGGGCGGGACCGAATCGGTCGTCGGCGGCTCGGCGCAGGCCCCTCCGGCCCCCCTCCCCCGGCTCCTTCGACGCGCCCCCCGGAACCCTGACTCACGTTCAGGCGCGTACCTGAGGTGACCAGCAGCGATGCCGGGGACCTAAAATGATCAACGTGTCCGAGCAACACGCCCCGAGGTCCCTCATCGTCACGCTCTACGGCGCGTACGGCCGCTTCCTGCCCGGCCCGGTGCCCGTCGCCGAGCTGATCCGGCTGCTGGCCGCAGTCGGCGTGGACGCGCCCTCCGTACGGTCGTCGGTGTCCCGGCTGAAACGCCGCGGTCTGCTGGCCCCGGCCCGCACCGCACAGGGCGCCGCCGGCTACGAACTCTCCGCCGAGGCACGCCAGTTGCTGGACGACGGCGACCGCCGGGTGTACGCGGCGGCGCCGCCGGAGGACGCGGGCTGGGTGCTCGCCGTTTTCTCGGTGCCCGAGTCGGAACGGCAGAAGCGGCATGTACTGCGCTCCCGGCTCGCCGGACTCGGCTTCGGCACCGCCGCGCCCGGGGTGTGGATCGCCCCGGCCCGGCTGTTCGAGGAGACCCGGCACACCCTGCACCGGCTCGGCCTCGATCCGTACGTGGACTTCTTCCGCGGTGACCATCTCGGGTTCGCGCCCACCACCGAGGCGGTCGCCCGTTGGTGGGATCTGACCGCGATCGCCAAGGAGCACGAACAGTTCCTCGACGACCACGAGCCGGTGCTGCGCGACTGGGAGCACCGGACGGACACCCCGCCCGAGGACGCCTACCACGACTATCTCCTCGCCCTGGACTCCTGGCGCCATCTGCCGTACTCGGACCCCGGACTGCCGACGGGCCTGCTGCCCGCCGACTGGCCGGGCACCCGTTCGGCCGCCGTCTTCCGGGCGTTGCACCAGCGGCTGCGGGACCCGGGCGGTGCCTTCGCCGGCCTGTGAACGGACCGGCCAGCAGACCGCCGATGGTGAAATGTTCATTGCACGCCCCTGTGACCTCTTGCGTACCACGAGTCACTCAGCTAAACCTCAGCTTCCTTAACCGCTCCTCTCAGACTTCTTACCTACTCTTCGACGGGTCGTACGCAGGTTTGAGTAGGTAGGGAAGAGGTCTGTTGCGCATGACCACCACGCCAAGGGCTCAGGGGGCCACGGTCTGGCTGACGGGGTTGCCGAGCGCGGGCAAGACGACGATCGCCCGGCTGCTGGGCGATCGGCTCAAGGCCCAGGGACATCGCGTGGAGGTCCTCGACGGCGACGAGATACGCCGCTTCCTCTCGGCCGGCCTCGGCTTCTCCCGGGCGGACCGCAACACCAATGTGCAGCGCATCGGGCTGGTCTCCGAGGTGCTGGCGCGCAACGGCGTGCTCTCCGTCGTCCCAGTCATCGCGCCCTACGCCGACAGCCGCGAGGCGGTCCGCGACCGGCACGAGAAGAGCGGCACGCCGTACCTGGAGGTGCATGTCGCGACCCCGGTCGAGGTGTGCAGTGAGCGGGACGTGAAGGGTCTGTACGCCAGGCAGGCCGCGGGCGAGATGACCGGGCTGACCGGTGTCGACGACCCGTACGAGCCGCCCACCGACCCGGCGCTGGTGCTGCACACCCAGGACCAGACCCCGCAGGAGTCGGCGGACGCGGTGCACGTGCTGCTGATGGAGCGGGGGCTGGCATGAGCACCTTCACCCTGTCCCACCTGGACGCGCTGGAGTCCGAGGCGGTCCACATCTTCCGCGAGGTGGCGGGCGAGTTCGAGCGGCCGGTGATCCTGTTCTCCGGCGGCAAGGACTCCATCGTCATGCTGCATCTCGCCCTGAAGGCGTTCGCCCCGGCGGCGGTCCCCTTCTCCCTGCTGCACGTGGACACCGGGCACAACTTCCCCGAGGTCCTCGAGTACCGGGACCGCACGGTCGAGCGGCACGGGCTGCGGCTGCACGTGGCCTCCGTGCAGGACTACATCGACCGGGGAGTGCTCAAGGAGCGCCCGGACGGGACTCGTAACCCGCTCCAGACGGTGCCGCTGACCGAGAAGATCCAGAGCGAGAGGTTCGACGCGGTCTTCGGCGGCGGCCGCCGCGACGAGGAGAAGGCCCGCGCCAAGGAGCGGGTCTTCTCGCTGCGGGACGAGTTCTCCCAGTGGGACCCGCGCCGCCAGCGCCCCGAGCTGTGGAACCTCTACAACGGACGGCACGCCCCCGGCGAGCACGTCCGGGTCTTCCCGCTTTCCAACTGGACCGAGCTGGACGTCTGGCAGTACATCGCCCGCGAGGACATCGAGCTGCCGGACATCTACTACGCCCACCACCGCGAGGTGTTCCGGCGCGGCGGGATGTGGCTGACCGCCGGTGACTGGGGCGGCCCCCGCGAGAACGAGACCGTCGAGAAGCGCCGGGTGCGCTACCGGACCGTCGGCGACATGTCCTGCACGGGCGCCGTCGACTCCGACGCCGACGGCATCGACAAGGTGATCGCCGAGATCGCCGCCTCCCGGCTCACCGAGCGCGGCGCCACCCGCGCCGACGACAAGCTCTCCGAGGCCGCGATGGAAGACCGCAAGCGCGAGGGGTACTTCTAGGCATGACCAGCACGAGCACGAGCATGAGCACGAGCACCAGCGCTGCCGGCCCGACCATCGACACCCTGCGTTTCGCGACCGCCGGCTCGGTCGACGACGGCAAGTCCACCCTCGTCGGACGGCTGCTGCACGACTCCAAGTCGGTCCTCACCGACCAGCTGGAAGCCGTGGAGCAGGCCTCCCTCAGCCGCGGCAAGGACGCCCCCGACCTGGCCCTCCTCACCGACGGGCTGCGCGCCGAGCGCGAGCAGGGCATCACCATCGACGTGGCCTACCGCTACTTCGCCACCCCGAGGCGCCGGTTCATCCTGGCCGACACCCCGGGGCATGTGCAGTACACCCGGAACATGGTCACCGGCGCCTCCACCGCCGAGCTGGCGATCATCCTGATCGACGCCCGCAACGGGGTCCTCGAGCAGACCCGCCGGCACGCGGCCGTGGCCGCCCTGCTCCGGGTCCCGCATGTCGTCCTCGCGGTCAACAAGATGGACCTGGTCGGCTACGAGCGGGCCGAGTTCGAGCGGATCGTCGCCGACTTCACCGCGCAGACCGCCGAGCTGGGGCTCCCGGAGGTCACCGCGATCCCGGTCTCCGCGCTGGTCGGCGACAACGTCGTCGACCGGTCCGCGGCCATGGACTGGTACGACGGCCCGGCCCTGCTGGAGTTCCTGGAGAGCGTCCCGGTCGCCGCGGCCGCGGCCGACGCCCCGGCCCGTTTCCCGGTCCAGTACGTCATCCGGCACGGTGACATCCGTCACTACGCGGGCCAGCTGGTCTCCGGTTCGCTGCGGGTCGGCGACCGGGTCACCGTCCACCCGTCCGGGGAGACCTCCGAGATCACCGCGATCGACGTGCTCGGCACCGCGGTCGAGGCCGCGCACGCCCCGCAGTCCCTCGGGGTTCGCCTGGCCGACCAGCGGGACGTGTCCCGAGGCGACATGATCACCGCCGGGCCGGAGACGCCCGTGCTCACCCAGGACGTCTCGGCGGCCGTGTGCCATCTGGCCGACCGGCCGCTCCGGGTCGGCGACCGGGTGCTGCTCAAACACACCACCCGGACCGTCAAGGCGATCGTCCGGGAGCTGGCGGGCGCGGCCGAGCTCACCGCCAACGACCTGGGCCGGATCACCCTGCGCAGCGCCGAGCCGCTGCCGCTGGACGCCTACGCGGTCTCCCGGCGCACCGGCGCGTTCATCCTGATCGATCCGGCGGACGGCGCGACGCTGACCGCGGGGATGGTCGACTTCGCCTGATCCCCTCTTCGGTCGCAGAGCCCCCGGCGGGTGCCGGGGGCTCTGCGCGTTCGGGACGGTCACAAGGTCACGGCGCGTCAATAAGGCGGTAACAGAGCGGGCGGCCGTGAAAGACGGCCCGCCGGCCGGGGTAAGCAGCCTGTTGTCGGGCCGATGGTCCGGTCCGGGGCCCGCCGACAGGCTCTGGGACGGGACCCGTACCATTCCTACAGTTGAAAGCAGGACAAGCAGTGATCGCCTGCTCCATGAACGGAATCGCCGTGTACGAACCACCTTCCGCCGCCGCCTCCTGGCGCATCGCGCTGCCGCACACCGTCGCGGCCGTGCCGGTCGCCCGTGCCCTGGTGCGTTCGGCGATGGAGGAGGCGGGCCACGCGGCCGACCCCGACACCGCAGAGCTGCTCACCGCGGAACTGGTCGCCAACGCCGTCGAGCACACCGCGGGCAAGGGGCCGATAGAGCTGGTCGTCGAGCTGATGCCGGGCGGCTGCAAGGTCGAGGTGCACGACCCGGACCCGGCGCCGCCCGGCCATCTCACCCGTCCGGTGATCGAGGAGCCCGACCCCATGGACGAGGGCGGGCGCGGTCTGCTGCTGATCCGCGCCCTCAGCGCGTCCTGCGGGCACCGCCCCACCGAGTCCGGCAAGGCGGTGTGGTTCAGGCTTCCTGCAGTACCGCGTCAGTGGCGTCCGGCGTGATCACCCCGGCGCGCGCCAGCGTGGAGCGCCGGCGCCCGTAACCGACGTAGACGAGCAGGCCCACCGCCAGGAAGACGGCGAACTGGAGCCAGGTCGTCCACCCGGTCTCGTAGATCAGATACAGGCAGAAACCGACGCCCAGCAGCGGCACGACCGGGTAGAGCGGCACCCGGAAGGTGCGGGCGAGGGCCGGTTCGCGGCGGCGCAGGGCGATCACCGCGATGTTCACCACGGCCATGATCGCGAGGGTGCCGATGGTGCACAGGTTCATCACCGCGTCCAGCGAGGCGAAGGCCGCCGGGAGCGCGAAGACGACCGCGACGATCAGGGTGCCCGCGACCGGGGTGGCGGTCTTCGGGGAGACCTTCTCGAAGACGCGCGGGATCAGCCCGTCCCGGGACATGGACATGAGGATGCGGGTCTGGCCGTACATCACCGCGAGGACGACGGAGGCGATGGCGACGACCGCGCCGAAGGCGATCACACCGCCGCCGATCGTGGACCCCGTGACCTGGTTGACGACGTAGGAGAGGGCTGCGGGACGCCCTGCCACCTGGTCGCCGCCGATGGCGCCGGTCGCGGCCAGCGCGACCGCGCAGTAGAGCAGGGTGACCACGCCCATGCAGACGAGGATCGCGACCGGGATGTCCCGGCGCGGGTTCTTGGCCTCCTCGCCGGCCGTGGTGATCGCGTCGAAGCCGATGTACGAGAAGAACGCGGCGGTGGTGCCCGCGCCGATGCCGCCGAGCCCGGCCGGGGAGAACGGCACCAGGTTGCCGTCCTTGAAGGCGCTGAAGCCGATCACGCAGAAGGCGACCAGGATGACGAGCTTCACGGCCGCCATCGCGGCGGTCGCCCGGGCGCTCTCCCGGACCCCGCGCACCAGCAGCACGGCGGCCATCGCGATGACGATCACGGCGGGGAGGTTCACCATCCCGCCGTCGCCGGGGCCCGCGGACAGGGCGTGCGGGAGCTGGAGGCCGGTGAGGCTGTGCAGCAGTTCGTTGACGTACTGGCTCCAGCCGACGGCGACGGCCGAGATGGAGATGCCGTACTCCAGGAGCAGGCACCAGCCGACCAGGAAGGCCGTGGACTCGCCGAGACCGGCGTAGGCGAAGGAGTACGACGATCCGGAGACCGGGATCGCGCCGCCCAGCTCGGCGAAGGAGAGGGCGGTGAAGACGCAGGTGACCGCGGCGAGGACGAACGAGATCACGACGGCCGGGCCGGCCTGGGCGACCGAGTCGGAGAGCCCGACGAAGATGCCGGTGCCGACGATCGCGCCGATGCCGAAGCAGATCAGCTGGAAGAGACCCATGGTGCGGCGGAGGCCGTGGCCCGCCCGGTCGGCGCCGGATTCGGCGACCAGCAGGTGCGGGGACTTGATGCGGGGCATGCGGGTGGTGCTCGTTTCTGGTGGTACGGGTGCGATCCGGGTCGGTCGCCGGGGCGGCCGCGGCAGGGGTGGCGCCGGGCCGCCGGAAAGGACAGGGCCTGGTGAGGCCCGCGCGTTACGGCGGTCAGCCGAGCGTGGCCACCAGTACCGCCTTGATGGTGTGCATCCGGTTCTCGGCCTCGTCGAAGACGACCGAGTGCTCGGACTCGAACACCTCGTCGGTGACCTCCAGCTCGGTCAGTCCATGGCGCTCGAAGATCTCCCGGCCGACGTCGGTGCCCAGGTCGTGGAAGGCCGGGAGGCAGTGCAGGAACCTGACGTCGGGGTTGCCGCTGGCGCGCAGCACGTCCATGGTCACGGCGTAGGGGCCGAGCAGCCCGATCCGCTCGTCCCAGACCTCCTTGGGCTCGCCCATCGACACCCATACGTCGGTGGCGATGAAGTCGGCGCCTCGCACGCCCTCCTTCACGTCGTCGGTGAGCGTGATCCGGGCGCCGGACGCGTCGGCGAGCCGCTGGGCCAGCTCGACGATCGTGTCGTCCGGCCACAGCAGCCGGGGTGCCACGATCCGCACGTCCATGCCGAGCAGGGCGCCGGTGACCAGGTAGGAGTTGCCCATGTTGTAGCGAGCGTCGCCGAGGTAGGCGAAGGCCATGCCGGTGAGCGGCTTGTCGCTGTGCTCGGTCATGGTGAGCACGTCGGCGAGCATCTGGGTGGGGTGCCACTCGTCGGTGAGCCCGTTGTAGACGGGCACCCCGGCGAACGCGGCCAGCTCCTCGACCACTCCCTGGCCGTGCCCGCGGTACTCGATCGCGTCGAACATCCGGCCGAGGACCCGGGCGGTGTCCTTCACCGACTCCTTGTGCCCGATCTGCGAGCCCGCCGGGTCCAGGTACGTGGTGTGCGCGCCCTGGTCCGCGGCGGCGACCTCGAAGGCGCAGCGGGTGCGGGTGGAGGTCTTCTCAAAGACCAGCGCGATGTTCTTGCCGGTCAGGTACCGCGTCTCGGCCCCGGCCTTCTTGGCCGCCTTCAGCTCGGCGGCCAGCTCGACCAGCCCGCGGAACTCCTCCTGGGTGAAGTCCAGCTCCTTGAGGAAGTGGCGGCCGGCGAGGGCGGTCGGGACTGTCGCCATGGGGGCGCTCCAGCAGTAGAGGTCGACGCGGGGACTTTTGGAAGTCTATACGACGTTTCACATTTCTATACAGGCAGCTTCGGTCTCATCCGGCTCCGGGCTCACACAGGTCCGGTCTCATACGGCGCCCCGCTCCACCGGGCAGCTCATACAGCGCGGACCGCCCCGCCCCCGGCCCAGCTCGCTGCCCGGGATCTCGATCACCTCGATGCCCTGTTTGCGCAGATGGGTGTTGGTGGTGGAGTTGCGCTCGTAGGCGACGACGACACCGGGTTCGACGGCCAGGACGTTGCAGCCGTCGTCCCACTGCTCACGCTCGGCCGCGTGCACGTCCTGGGTGGCGGTGAGCACCCGGATCTCGCTGAGGCCGAGGGCGGCGGCGATCGCGCGGTGCATGTGCTCCGGCGGATGGTCGGTGACCTTGAGCTCCTTCTCGCCGACGCCCGGTTCGATGGTGTACGAGCGGAGCATGCCGAGCCCGGCGTACTGGGTGAAGGTGTCGCCGTCGACCATCGTCATCACGGTGTCGAGGTGCATGAAGGCGCGCCGCTTCGGCATGTCCAGGGCCACGATCGTCTGCGCGGAGCCCGCCGCGAACAGCTTGTGCGCGAGCATCTCCACCGCCTGCGGGGTGGTGCGCTCGCTCATCCCGATCAGGACCGCGCCGCTGCCGATCACCAGGACGTCGCCGCCCTCGATGGTCGAGGGGTAGGCGGCCTGCCCCTCCGACCAGACGTGGAACGTTTCGCCACGGAAGAGCGGGTGGTGCCGGTAGATCGCCTCGAAGTGCACGGTCTCGCGCTGCCGGGCCGGCCAGCGCATGGCGTTGATGGAGACGCCGTCGTAGACCCAGGCGGAGGTGTCGCGGGTGAAGAGGTGGTTGGGGAGCGGTTCGAGGAGGAAGCCGTCGAGGTCCATGACATGGAAGCGGACCGAGGTGGGCTCCGCGTGCCCGTCCAGGAACTCCCGCTTGGTCATGCCGCCGACCAGCGCCTCGGCCAGCTGGGGCGCGGGCAGGTCCTCGAAGGCGGCGCGCAGATGGTCGGTGGCGAGCGGACCGTACTCCTTCTCGTCGAAGACCCGGTCCAGGACGAGGGTGCGAGCCGCCGGGATCGCCAGCGTCTCGGTGAGCAGGTCGCCGAAGAGATGGACGGCGACCCCGCGGTCCCGGAGCACGTCCGCGAAACCGTCGTGCTCGGCCCTGGCCCGGCGCACCCACAGGAGGTCGTCGAAGAGAAGGGCGTCCTTGTTGCTGGGGGTGAGCCTTTTGAGCTCCAGATCCGGCCGGTGCAGGATGACGCGGCGCAGCCGCCCGGCTTCGGAGTCGACTTGGAATCCCATGACTCCATCCTGACCATCGCGGACCGGCTTCACCCCCGGGTCGGCCGTTTCTTGTTCTCGTCCCCTTGACGACAAGCGTGACGGGCACGATTATTGTCATGCTGACTCTAAATCACGAGGGGGACTTCATGGCCGACATCACCCGGCGGCTGGGCAGGCGCCATCTGCGCGGAGCCCCGACGGCGCACATCAGCCATCACCGCGGCGGCAAGCTGCTGCACGACGGGCCGGGCATCAGCTTCTGGTTCCGCGCGCTCACCGCGGCGATCTCCGAGATACCGGTCGACGACCGCGAACTGGCGATGACCTTCCACGCCCGTACGGCCGACTTCCAGGACGTGGCGGTGCAGGCGACGGTCACCTACCGCATCGGCGACCCGGCGCTGGCGGCCGCCCGCCTCGACTTCTCGATCGACCCCGACAGCGGTGTCTGGCGCGGCACCCCGCTGGAACAGCTGGGCACCCTGCTCACGGAGACGGCCCAGCAGCACGCGCTGGCCGTGCTGGCCCGCACCCCGCTTGCGGAGGCGCTGGTCGATGGGGTGACGGCGGTCCGGGAGCGGATCGCCGAGGGGCTGGGCGCGGAGCCACGGCTGCCGGCCACCGGGATCGAGGTGGTGGCCGTGCGGGTGATGGCGCTGCGGCCGGAGCCGGAGGTGGAGCGGGCGCTGCGCACCCCGGCCCGCGAGCAGATCCAGCAGGAGGCCGACCGGGCCACCTACGAGCGGCGGGCGGTGGCCGTCGAGCGGGAGCGGGCGATCGCCGAGAACGAGCTGGCCAGCCAGATCGAACTGGCCCGCCGCGAGGAGCAGTTGGTCGAGCAGCGGGGCACCAACACGCGGCGCGAGGCGGAGGAGCACGCGGCGGCCGACGCGGTGCGTGCTCAGGCGGAGGCCGCGAGGTCGGTGAAGCTGGCGGAGGCCGAGGCGGCGCGCACGGTACGGCTCGCGGAGGCGGAGGCGGCCCGGTCCGTGAAGCTCGGCGAGGCCGAGGCGGCCCGGGCGGTCACGCTCGCGCGGGCCGAGGCCGAGGGGGCCCGGGAGGTCGGCGAGGCCCGGGCCGCGGCACAGGCGGCCTGGCTGCGGGTGCACGGCGAGGTGGACGTGGCCACGCTGCACGCCCTCACGGGCACGCGGCTCGCCGAGAACCTGCCGCGCATCGACAGCGTGACCGTGTCGCCGGACGTGCTGACGGGGTTGCTGGCGAAGCTGGGCTCGGCGGAGGAGGCGTGAACGCGGCCCGCAGGTCCCCGGCAGGGGACAGCACGGGGGGCGCGGCCGCCCGGCGGCCCGCGGCGGCGGAGGCCCCCCGGCCGACCGTCCCACCGAGGCCTGCCCGGCTCGGTCGAACCCCCATCGGGACAGGCACCGGGAGCACGGCCGACCGCCGGGCCGCGCCACCAGCCGCACCCCGGCCGACCGTCCCACCGAGGCCTGCCCGCCTCGGCCGAACCCCCATCGGGAAAGGCACCGGGAGCACGGCCGACCGCCGGGCCGCGCCACCAGCCGCACCCCGGCCGGCCGTCCCACCGAGGCCTGCCGCCCGGCTCGGCCGGCCCCCGGAGGCGGCGTCATGAGCCTCGCACCGCGCGTGGTCCTCGTCCACCGCACCACCGAGTACGAAGAGTTGGTGGCCCACCACGGCACCCACGGGCAGGCCGCCTTCTTCCTCTCCTCCCGGGGGCGGGACATCGAAGAGGTCGCCGAGCGGCACCGCCGGACCGGGCGGGCGCTGGCCGAGGTGGCTGCGGCGATTCCGCTGACCTGGCGCCAGGCCCGGGTCGAGCGGGCCGACCTGGACCGTTTCCTGTTCGGGCCCGAGGACGTGGTCATGGTGGTCGGCCAGGACGGGCTGGTGGCGAACGTGGCCAAGTACCTGGACGGCCAGCCGGTGATCGGCATCGACACCGACCCCGGCCGCAACCCCGGTGTGCTGGTACGGCACCGGCCGGAACACGCGGCCCTGCTGCTGGCCTCGTTCGAGGCCACGGGCGCCGACGAGCTGACGATGGTCGAGGCGGTGGCCGACGACACACAGCGGCTCGTGGCGCTCAACGAGATCTATCTGGGAACCGCCGGTCATCAGACCGCCCGATACCGCCTGGGCCTCGAGAACGACGGGGGTGTCGTCGAGGCCCAGGCTTCCTCCGGGGTGCTGGTGGGCACCGGCACGGGGGCCACCGGCTGGCTGCGCTCCCTGTGGCAGGAGCGCGGCGCCCGGCTGACGCTGCCCTCCCCCACCGAGGAACGCCTGCTGTGGTTCGTCCGGGAGGCCTGGCCCTCGCCGGCGACCGGGACCTCCCTGGTCGCCGGCGAACTGACCGAATCGGCGGCCCTGACGCTCACGGTCGAGTCGGACCGTCTGATCGCCTTCGGCGACGGCATCGAGACCGACGCCCTGGAGCTGACCTGGGGGCAGACGGTCCGGGTCGGAGCCTGCGCGCACCGGCTCCGGCTGGTCGGCTGACCTCGGGGCCGGCCGGCTCACAGCCGGGGGTCGACCGGCTCCGACTCCAGGGCCAGCACCCCGAACACCGCCTCGTGGATCCGCCACAGCGGCTCGCCGTCCGCGAGGCGGTCCAGGGCTTCCAGGCCCAGGGCGTACTCGCGGATCGCCAGGGACCGCTTGTGGTTGAGGAACCGGTTGCGGAGGCGGGCCAGGTTGTCGGGGCGGGTGTACTCGGGACCGTAGATGATCCGCAGGTACTCGCGCCCCCGGCACTTGATGCCGGGCTGGACCAGCCGGCCCTTCGGGTCGCGCACCACCGCCCCGAGCGGCTTGACGACCATGCCCTCGCCGCCCCGGCCGGTCATCTCCAGCCACCAGTCGACACCGGTCCGCACCGACTCCGGGTCCCCGGTGTCGACGTACAGGCGCCGGGTGCTCCGGAGCAGGCCGCTCGGGTCGTTCTCCACCAGCCGGTCCAGGAGGGCGAGCTGCTCGTCGTGCGGGAGCGTGGCGAGGCTGCGGCCCTGCACCGCGAGGATCTGGAAGGGGGCGAGGTGCACCCCGTCCAGGCCCTCGGTGGTCCAGCAATAACGGCGGTAGGCGTCGGTGAACGCGGCCGCGTCGGCGGCGCGTTCACGCTGCCGGGTGAGCAGCCCGGCGATGTCCACACCGCGCTCCGCCGCGCCCTCCAGGGCGGCCAGCGCGCCCGGGAACACCGCGCCCGAGGCGGCGCCCACCGCCGCGTACTGGGTGCGCAGCAGGCCGGCGGCCTTCAGCGACCAGGGCAGCAGCTCGGCGTCGAGCAGGAGCCAGTCGGTGGCGAGTTCGTCCCAGAGTCCGGCCGCGTCGACCGCGGCGCGGACCCGGCCGAGGATCTCCTCGGTCGCCGACTCGTCGTCGAGGAACGGGCGTCCGGTGCGGGTGTAGAGGGAGCCGGTGGGGCCGGGCGCGACGCCGAAGCGCTGGTGCGCCACCTCCGCGTCCCGGCACACCAGGGCCACCGCCCGCGAGCCCATGTGCTTCTCCTCGCACACGACCCGCGCGACCCCGTCCTCGGCGTACTGCGCGAAGGCCTGAGCCGGGTGCTCGAGGTAGCCGTCCACGTGCGAGGTGGCCGTCGGAGCCATGGTCGGCGGCAGGTACGGCAGCAGGCGCGGGTCGATCGCGAAGCGGCTCATCACCTCCAGGGCGGCCGCCGCGTTCTCCTCACGGACCGCGATCCGGCCCTGGTGCCGGGTCTCCACGACCCGCCGGCCCTGCACGTCCGCCAGGTCGAGCGGGCGCCCGTCCTGGCCGCCGGGCGCCTCGGCGCGCAGCGGCCGGGCCGGCTCGTACCAGACCCGCTCGGCCGGTACGTCGACCAGCTCCCGCTCCGGCCAGCGCAGCGCGGTCAGCTTGCCGCCGAAGACGGCGCCTGTGTCCAGGCAGATGGTGTTGTTCAGCCAGGAAGCCTCCGGGACGGGCGTGTGGCCGTAGATGACGGCCGCCCGGCCCCGGTAGTCCTCGGCCCACGGGTAGCGCACCGGCAGGCCGAACTCGTCGGTCTCGCCGGTGGTGTCGCCGTACAGCGCGTGCGAGCGGACCCGGCCGGAGGTGCGGCCGTGGTACTTCTCGGGCAGGCCGGCGTGGCAGACGACCAGCTTCCCGCCGTCGAGGACGTAGTGGCTGACGAGCCCGTCGATGAACTCCCGTACCTGCTGGGTGAACTCCTCGCTCTCGCCGGCCATCTGCTCGATGGTCTCGGCGAGGCCGTGGGTGTGCTGGACCTTGCGGCCCTTGAGATATCGCCCGTACTTGTTCTCGTGGTTGCCGGGCACGCACAGGGCGTTGCCCGACCTCACCATCGACATCACCCGGCGCAGCACGCCCGGGCTGTCCGGACCGCGGTCGACGAGGTCGCCGACGAACACGGCGGTACGGCCGTCGGGGTGCACGCCGTCGGCGTAGCCCAACTTGCCGAGCAGGGACTCCAGTTCAAAGGCGCAGCCGTGGATGTCGCCGACGATGTCGAACGGGCCGGTGAGGTGGGTCAGGTCGTTGAAGCGCTTCTCGGTGACGACGGTCGCCGACTCGGCCTCCTCGACACCGCGCAGGACGTGCACCTTGCGGAAGCCCTCGCGCTCCAAGTGCCGCAGGGAGCGCCGGAGTTCGCGGATGTGGCGCTGGACGACCCGGCGCGGCATGTCGGCGCGGTCGGCGCGGGCCGCGTTGCGCTCGGCGCACACCTCCTCGGGCATGTCCAGGACGATGGCGATGGGCAGCACGTCGTACTGCTTGGCCAGGTCGATCAGCTGGCGCCGGGACTCCTGCTGCACGCTGGTGGCGTCGACGACCGTGCGACGGCCGGCGGCCAGCCGCTTGCCCGCGATGTAGTGCAGCACGTCGAAGGCGTCCTTGGTGGCGCCCTGGTCGTTCTCGTCGTCGGAGACCAGTCCCCGGCAGAAGTCGGAGGAGATCACCTCGGTCGGCTTGAAGTGGCGGCGCGCGAAGGTGGACTTGCCGGAGCCGGAGGCGCCGACGAGGACGACCAGGGAGAGGTCGGTGACGGGAAGGACCCGTCCGGTTGTCCGCTCGCTCATGCTGCCTTCGCCTCCTTCACGGCGGGAGTGGTGGTGCTCGTCTCGGCTGTGCGCATCTCGAAGACAGCCATCTGGGTGGGCGGGCCGACCTCGGGGTCGTCCGGGCCCACGGCGATGAACCCGACGTGGTAGCCGTGGAGTTCGGCGACCCGGGCGGCCCAGGCGCGGAACTCCTCGCGGGTCCACTCGAAGCGGTGGTCGCCGTGCCGGACGTGTCCGGCGGGGAGGGTCTCCCAGCGAACGTTGTACTCGACGTTCGGCGTGGTCACCAGGACCGTGCGCGGGCGGGCGGCACCGAACACGGCGTACTCCAGGGCGGGCAGCCGGGGCGGGTCGAGGTGCTCGATGACCTCGCTGAGCACGGCGGCGTCGTACCCCTTGAGCCGCTGGTCGGTGTAGGCCAGCGAGCCCTGGAAGAGCTTGACGCGGGACGCCTGCCGCTCGCCCATGCGGTCCAGCTTGAGCCGGCGCGCGGCGATGGTCAGCGCCCGCACCGACACGTCGACGCCGACGATCTCGGTGAAGGCGGGGTCCTTCAGCAGCTCCTGCACCAACTGGCCCTGCCCGCAGCCGAGGTCGAGGACCCGGGCCGCACCGGACCGGCGCAGCGCCCCGAGGATCGCCGCCCGGCGCTGCACCGCGAGCGGCGCCGGCTTCTCCTGCGTCTCCGTCTCCTCCTCGACCGCGTTGTCGATCTCCTCGACCTCGCTGTCGTCGGTCTCGGCGAGCCGCACCAGCTCCAGCCGCTCCATCGCCTGCCGGGTCAGCGACCAGCGGCGGGAGAGATAGCGGGTGGTGATGAGCTTCTGCTCGGGGTGGCCGGGCAGCCAGCCCACACCCGCGCGCAGCAGCTTGTCGACCTCCTCGGCGGACACCCAGTAGTGCTTGGCGTCGTCGAGGACGGGGAGCAGGACGTAGAGGTGGCGCAGCGCCTCGGCGAGGGTCAGCGCCTCGGACTCCAGGACGAGACCGACGTACCGCGAGTCGCCCCACTCCGGGAACGTGGTGTCCAGGGCGACCGGTTCGGCGGTCACCGTCCAGCCGAGCGGCTCGAAGAGGCGTCGTACCAGGTCGGGGCCGCCCCGTGCGGGCAGCGCCGGGACCTCGACGCGCAGCGGCCTGGTCTGCTCCGGGGCTTCGGGGCGGGCCCGGCACACTCCGCGCATCGCGCTGGAGAAGACGTTGCCGATCGCCACGGCGAGCAGCGAGGAGGCCGCGTACGGGCGGTCGTTGACGTACTGCGCGAGCGCCGCGTCGGGTGCCCCGCCGCGTCCCTTGCCCTTTCCGCGCCGGACCAGCGCCACCGCGTCGACCTCCAGGAGCAGCGCCGCCGTGCAGCGCTCGGCGTCCGCCTCGGGGTAGAAGACGTGCGCGATGCCGTAGGACGTCGAGAAGGTCTGCGCGTTGTCGGGGTGCTTGTGCAGCAGGAACCCGAGGTCGGTCGCGGGACGTTCGGGGGTGCCGGTGGTGGTGATCGTCAGGAACACGGTGGGTCGCCTCGAAAAGGGTCCGGAATCAGTGCGAAAGCGCTGGTCGTGCGCTTGTGCGCGATTCCAACGTACAGAGGGTCGCCGTCCGGGGCCGCGGAATTTCTCGCGCGCTACCGGTCGGTCCGCTTCCACGCGCCGACGCCGAGCTTGCCCGTGGTCCCGAGATCCAGTCCCGGAGTAACCGTCACGGGATCGGCGCCCGGCTTCGCCAGGACCCGGACGTAGGGCACGTTCACCGCCGTGCCCGCCAGTGTCGTGTTGCGCCAGATCAGGCCGGAGAGGGCGGTTTCACCGGGCTTCAGGACGAGAGTGCCGGGCGGGTCGTCGAAGCCGGTTCCCGTGGCGATGGCGGCGCCGCCGTGCAGGATGCGTACGCCGTCGACGGGCTCACGGTTGTCGTCCAGGAGGCTCAGCCGCGGATAGCCGTCGAGCGAGTAGTCCCGCTTTCCGCAGTTCTCCAGGTGGAGCCCGACGACGCGCAGGCCCATCGCGGCGTCGCCGTCGTCGGCCCACAGCCGCACTCCCGAGGAGGGGCAGGCACCCGTCTCGGCGGGTGCCTCGTCGGCGGGCACCTTGGTGACCTTGGCGACCTTCACTTTGGTCACCGAGGAGGCGCCGGGGGCGAGCACGCCCAGGTCGACGGTCCCGCTGGTGCTGCGGCCCGGCTGGACCCCGGCCACGGTCACCTCCTTGTTGTCCATGACCGCGCCGGTGTCCGTCGTGAAGTCGAAGAGCACGGTGTAGGTCATGGCTTCGTCGCCGTCGTTGCTGACCTGGTAGGCGGCGGAGATGCCGGAGTCACCGGGCACGGTCAGCGGGTCCGCGTGCACCCGGCCAGGCGTGGCGGACGGGGTCGGGCTCGGGGAGGCCGCGGGGATGGTGACCGAGGTGATCCGTACGCCGTCCACCGGTGGGTCGGTGACGGTGGCGCGGGGTGCCGGGACGTCCGCGCCGGCGCTGCGGCCGGTGTCCGCGTGCTCCGCGCCGCACGCCGTGGCCAGGAGAAGGGCGGCGGCGGGGGCGAGGAGACGGGAGGAGTGGGGTCTGCGCATCCGGCCACCTCATCAGGGTGAACCCCGAACGACCGTGATGGAAGCCATAGTTCCGGTCACAGCCGCGTCACAGCCGACCGGATGCGCGGCCCGGGCCGGTCACGACAGCTGCGACTGGACCTGGGCGGAGATCAGCTCCAGGTGGTCCGGGTCGGAAGGTCGAGGACCCGGAGGCACAAGCGCTGCGAGCCGATCTCCGCGGCGCGGCCGATCCTGTCGACGACGAGCACGCCGCCCCCGCGCGGACACGGCTCCTCGGACCCCGCTGAACAACTGGTCAGCTGCCCGAGCGCAGCCTCGGAGGCCGCTAATGACCAGATGTACATTAGGGCCTGTGACCACCACGACGTCTGGTAGCAAGCCGCCCGCCCGGAAGCGGGTGCGGGCGCCCGAGGCGCATCGCGAGGCGATCCTCGAAGCGGCGCGCGCCGCGTTCGCCGAGCGGGGATACGCGCGGGCCACCATCCGGGAGATCGCGGGCCGGGCCGGGGTCACCCACGGCCTGGTGATGCGGCACTTCGGCTCGAAGGAGCGGCTGTTCCTGGCCGCCGTGCCCGGCACCCGGGACCTGCCGGAGCTGGTGCCCGGGCCGCCCGGGACCCTGCCGGACCGGATCGCGCGGGCGTTCGTCGAGCGCATGGAGCGCGCCGACGGCGGCGATCCGTTCCTCGCGCTGATCCGCGGCGCCGCCTCCGACGAGAGCGCGGCGACCGCCCTGTACACGGCGATGCGGCAGAGCAGTACGGAGGCCTACCGCACGGCGCTGACCGGGCCCGACGCCGACGAGCGCATCGACCTGCTCGGCTCGCATCTCATCGGGGTCGCCTTCAGCCGGTACGTGCTGGGCAGCGGGCCGGTGGCCGAGATGGCGCCGGAGCGGCTGGTGCGCTACCTGGCGCGGACCCTGCGCTGCGCACTGGAGCCGCTCGACGAAGCCGAAGCCGAAGCCGAGGAAGGGAACTCCCCGTCATGACGTCCACGCTGCCGCCGGTCCCGCCGTCCCTGGCCAGGCGGATCGTCGTACCGGACGACGCGCGGTACGAGCGGTTGCGGCACGGCTATGTGCACCGCGGCTCCCCCGCCGCCGTGCTGCTGCCCGAAGATGCCGGACAGACCGCCGAAGCGCTGGGGTACGCGCGCTCGCTGGGCTCGGTGGTCTCGGTGCGCAGCGGCGGGCACGGCATCAGCGGCCGCTCCACCAACGACGGCGGTGTCGTCGTCGACATGTCCCGCCTCGACGAGGTGCGCGTCCTGGACCGGGCCCGGCGGCGGATCCGGGTCGGGGCGGGCGCCCGCTGGGGGCGGGTGGCACAGGTCCTGGCGCCGCACGGGCTGGCCGTCAGTTCCGGGGACACCGGTGACGTGGGCGTGGGCGGGCTGGCCACGGCCGGCGGCATGGGCTGGTTCGCGCGACTGCACGGGCTGACCGTCGACCATGTGACGGCGGTCGAACTCGTCCTGGCAGACGGCAGATTGGTGCGGACGGACGCCGAGCTGGAGCCCGACCTGTTCTGGGCCGTGCGCGGGGCGGGCGGGAACTTCAGCGTCGTCACCGCCGTGGAACTGGAGGCGTACGAGACGGGTGACGTGGTCTTCGCCGACCTCCTCTTCGACGCGGCGGACGCGGCGGCGCTGATCGAGGCGTGGGGTGCGGTGCTGGAGGCGGCGCCGCGCGAGCTGACCAGCTTTCTGACCTTCATGCCCGGCGGGCCGGGCCGCCCGCATCTGGCCAATGTCACGGCCGTGTACGCGGGGAGCGCCGAACACGGCGCCGCCGAGCGGGCGTTGACGCCGCTGCTCGGCATCGGCCCGCCGCTCCGGCAGCGGGCGGTGCTCGCGCCGTACCCGGCGCTGGTGCCGGTGAGCGACGCCGCGCACCATGGGCAGCAGCAGCTCAGCGCCACCCGCTCCGGCCTGCTCGACCACCTCACCACGGACGCGGCGCGGGCGGTCGCGGACGCCCTGGGGTCGGGGCAAGTGCTGATGGAGCAGTTCCGTTCGGTGGGCGGAGCGGTCAACGACGTGGATCCGGCGGCCACCGCCTACGCCCACCGCACCCAGAACTTCTCACTGCTCGCCGCGACCGTCCCCGAACTGGGGCCGGAGCTCGACGTGCACTGGGCGCGGCTGGCCCCACATCTGAACGGCATGTATCTCAGCTTCGACACCCGACGCACCCCGGACGTGCTGGCGGAGGCGTTCCCCGAGCCGGCCCTGACCCGGCTGCGCGCCCTGAAGGACCGCTACGACCCGGAGAACGTCTTCGACCGCAACTTTCCGCTGAAGTAGCGGGGTTCAGGACGCGCCGTGGGTGCGCGCGCCCTCCATCGCCTTCTGGTACGACGCCGCGGCCAGCTCCTGGAACTGGGCGAGCCGGGGCACGTGCGCCGACTTGGTCAGCTCGGCGTGCAGGAAGGTGAGGTCGGACGCGAGGCCGACCATGCCGAGGGCGGCCTTCAGGTACGGCTCCTGGTGGTCGGAGTCCTGGCGGGGCGTGCCGGGGCCGTAGGCGCCGCCGCGTGCCGAGGCCACCACGACCTTCTTGCCGGCCAGCGGGCCCTCGCCGGTGGCCGGGTCGGCGATCAGCGGCGCGATCAGGACCCGGTCGAACCACGCCTTGAAGGTCGACGGTACCGAGAAGTTGTACATCGGCACGCCGAGCAGGATGGTGTCGGCGGCGAGGAGCTCCTCGATCAGCGGCCAGGTGATCGCCCAACTCGCCTGCTCCTCGGGCGTGGTGGCCGCCTCCCGGGCCGCGGCGAGGTCGCGCACACCCTCCTTCTCCAGGCGGTGCATCACCTCGATCTGCGCGTGGTCGACGTGCGGCACCGGGCCGGCGGCCAGGTCGCGGTAGATGTAGCTGCCCTCGGGGTTGGCTTTGCGCCAGGCTTCGGCGAACTCGCCCGAGATCTGGCGGGAAACCGAGCCCACGCGCGGGCTGGAGTCGAGGTGGAGCAGTGTGGCCATGGCGGAAAACCCCTGTCTGATCAGGTCGTTCATGTCGGTCCGTGATTCATTGAAAGGCCGGGCGGGGCCGCCGTCCCGTAATCTGGCGTGGCAGTTCGTAACCGGAAGCGTTAGCGAGGATGACGGTGCTGGACGTACGGAAACTGGTTCTGCTCCGTGAGGTCGGCGCCCGGGGCTCCATCGCTGCGGCCGCGCAGGCCCTCAACTACACGCGTTCCGCGGTCTCCCAGCAGCTGTCCGCGCTGGAGTCGGAGACCGGTACCGCGTTGCTGGACCGGGGCAGCAAGCGGGCCGAGCTCACCCCGGCCGGCCGGCTGCTGGTGGCGCACGCGGACAAGATCGTGAGTCAGCTGGAGGCGGCCGAGGTCCAGTTGCTGGCCCGGGACGGGGAGGTCGGTGGCGAGCTGCGGGTGGGCGTCCCGCTGCACGAGGGGCCCGCGCTGCTGGTGCCGGCACTGAACCGGCTGCGCGAGGAGCATCCGCAGCTGCGCATCACGCTGCACGGGGTGGCCCCGGACGAGGGTCGGCAGACCGTGCGGCTCGGCCGCCTCGACGCCGTACTGGCAGCCGGCTACCCGCAGGTGCCCGAGCCCCGGGTGCCCGGGCTGTACGAGGAGGAGGTGCTCAGCGACCGCATCCGGTTGATCGTCGCCCCCGGTCATCCGCTGGCCCGGGGCGAACTCCCCCGCCGTCTGGTGGAGTTCGCCGAGGTGCCCTGGCTGCTCGACCGGACCTCGCGGCTCGGCCGGCTCGCTCTGCACGCCTGCGCCGGGGCCGGCTTCGTGCCCGACATCGTCTCCGACATCGGGGACATGCAGGCCGTGTTCGGGCTGGTCTCGCTGGGCTGGGGCGTGGCACTGGTGCCCGATCTGGTGCCGACCCGGCCGGGCCTTCCGGTCGCCCGGGTGACCCCGGACGGGCCCGAACTGACCCGCCGCATCACCCTCGTGGTGCGCGAGGGCGCCGTACGGAGCCCGCAGGTGGCGGCGCTGCTGCCGGCCGTGCGGGAGGCCGCCGCCGAGCTGGCACACCATCAGGACGCGGCCGACCAGCGGGGGTAGCTGCCCAGGAAGCGCACCTCCACGTCCAGCGCCTCGACGTCCGCCATGGCCAGCCGGAGCCGTCTGCTGTCGATGTGCGCGTCGACGTCGAGGAACACGTGGTAGCGGCCGAGGCCCTCGCCGGTGGGCCAGGACTGGATCCAGGACAGGTCGACCGCGCGGGCCCGGAAGGCCTGCAGCACGTCGGGGAGCAGCATGGGGCCGCCCTCGCCCAGGGCCAGCAGCAGCGAGGTGCGTTCGCGCGCGGTGCGGGCCGGGTGGTGCCAGCGGGGTGCCACCGACACGAAGCGGGTGACCGCGCCCGCCTCCCGGCCGAGGCCGGCGGCGAGGATCCGCAGCCCGTACAGCTCGGCGGCGGCCGGTGCCGCGACGGCCGCCCGGCCGGGGGTGCCGGTCCGGCCGACCTCCTGGGCGGCGGCCGCCGTGGACGCGGCCGTCCGGGTGCGGGCCTCGGGCAGGTGGGCGCGCAGCCAGTCCTCGCACTGGCCGAGAGCGTGCGGATGGCTGAGCACCTCGGTGACGTCCGCGGGGCCGGTGCCCTCGGGGGCCATCAGCGCGAACCGGACGGGCACCTCGACCTCGGCGTTGATGTGCATGTCCGCCGCGGCCAACTGGTCCATGGTGGCGGGTACGACCCCGCGCACCGAGTTCTCCAGGGGCACCACGGCCGCCTCGACCTCCCCTCGCCGGGCCGCCTCCAGGGCGGCCGGGACGGTGGGGAACGGGCGGTGCGGGCCCCGCCGGCCCGGGGGGACCACCGACAGGAGCCGGCGTACGGCGGTCTGGGTGAAGGTCCCCTCGGGGCCGAGATAGGCGTAGGTCATCGCGGGCCGTCGGCTCTCTCAGCTCTCGATGACGCGGTGGAAGGCGACCGTGTCGAAGATGTCCTCCATCCGCACCGCACGTCCGTCGCGCAGCACCCAGGAGTGCGTGAACGGCAGCGTCTCGGTGTGGCCGGACAGGGAGACGACGTCCCGGTGGCCGAAGACGACCACCCGGTTCCCCTCGCGGACGAACTCCTCGGGGTGCAGCCGCATCCCGCCCAGCACGGTCGGTACGTGCGCCAGGAACTCCTTGACGCCGGCGTGCCCGTGCTTGGTGCCGCCGAGGCCGTACTTCGCCATGCCGTCGGGGTGCACCCACTCGATGTCCGGGTCGAAGGCGTCGAGCAGCGCGCCCACGTCCCGGGCGGCGAAGGCCGCGTAGGCGGCGTGGACCGGGGCCAGTGGATCGGTGGTGTTCTCGGTCATGTCCGTCTCAGTCCTTGAGGTACTCGGGATACAGCGCGGCCACGGTCCGTCGGATGCCCTCGCGCCAGGGCACCCGGCACGGGCCGGTGATCGAGCGGCGCAGGGTCGGGTCGAACTGGTAGGTCTCCCGGGTGACCTCGCTCGGCACGAGGTTCGCCTCGACGCCGGTCAGCTCCTCCAGGTACCGGACGCAGTCGGTGATGCCCACCGACTCGTCGCCGCCCCAGTTGGTCAGGGTCACCGGCACGCTGGCCGCGTTCCACAGGTGCGGGACCTGCTCGACGAGGTCGTCGGTGTACAGCAGGGAGCACCAGTTCTGGCCCTCGACGGGGACCGGGATGGGCTCGCCGGCGAGCATCCGCTTGAAGTAGAGCATCGGGACACCGCCGTAACCGCCGGGCCCGTAGGCGATGTTGAGGCGGGCGACGACGGTGGGCAGGCCGAGGGTGCGGGCGAAGGCCCGGACCGTGCCCTCGGCAGCGATCTTGACCACGGGGTAGGCGGGCAGCCAGTCGGCCCTGCCGTCCAGCGGGTCGGTCTCGGTGTACTTGTGGTCGAGGGTCTGGCGGGCGTAGAGGGCGCCCGTCGACACGTACAGGAACGCCTCGGCGGTACGGCAGTGGGTCATCAGACGTCCCGCGGCGACCGAGTTGACCTCGACGGCCGCGTTGAAGTCACCGTCCTCGCCCCGCCGCACCGCCGAGTGGAAGACATGGGTGAAGTCCTCCGGCAGGCTCTTGAGCGAACCGTCACTGGTGTCGTCCATGTCCCAGCGGAAGGTGCGGATGCCGTGCCGGGTGAGGTCGTCCTCGGCGCCGGGGGTGCCGAAGCGGCCGAGCGCCCACACCTCGTTGTCCTGGGCCAGGGCTTTGGCCACCGGCCCGGCGACCTGCCCGGTGGCGCCGGTGACCAGGATCTTCTTGCCGTTCACTGATTGTCTCCCTGTGATCAGGCGTCGCCGAGGGCGCGGTCGAGTTCCTTGCGGAGGATGGACTGGAAGGTGGCCACGTGCTGCGGGCCCATCAGGGTGTAGTGCTCGCCGGGTACGTCGATGTAGCGGTTCTCCTCCGTGGTGTGCTCGTCCCAGCGGCGCAGTTCGTTGGCGAGCCAGTCCTCCTTGGTGCCGCGCAGCGGGATGGCGTAGAAGACGCTCATCGAGCGGACCTTGCCGCCGGGTGCGTAGCTGCGGCCCAGGTTGGTGAGGCCGTCGGCGAGTTCGGCCCAGGCCCGGAACTTCTCGAAGGTCAGGTCGAGTTCGGCGAGCCGGCCCTCGGGCGCGTGGTCGATGAGGTACGCCAGCTGCTCGTTCCTCTCCAGGTGGCGCAGTTTCGCCGGGAGTTCGAGGGACTGCTTCTTGTCGATCAGCTCCAGGAAGAAGGCGAGGTTGGCGGCGGTCTCGACGAAGTCGAGCTCCTCCATGCGGTACTTGATGTGCGGGGGCAGGTTGAAGCTGCCGACGAAGTCGACGCGTTCGCCCTGGTCCTGGAGCACCTTGGCGATCTCGAAGGCGACGGCACCGCCGTAGGAGTACCCGGCCACGGCGTACGGGCCGTGCGGCTGCCGTGCGCGGATCGCCCGTACGTACGTGTCGACCATCTCGGCGAAGCTCTCGAAGGGGGTCTCGCCCGGGTTGAAGCCGCGGGCGCGCAGGGCGTAGAAGGGCCGGTCGCCGACGAAGTACTTGGCGAGGTTGACGAAGACGAGGACCTCGCCGACGCCCGGGTGGACGCAGAACAGCGGGGTCTTGCCGCCGTTGACCTGCATGGGCACGATCGGGTCGTACTCCTGCTCGCCGCTCGCGGTGCCGTCGAGGTGGGCGGCGAGGGCGCGGACGGTCGGGGACCGCAGCACGGTGATGATCTGCAGATCGGCGGCGCCGAGGCGCTGGGCGACCAGGGAGCGCAGCCGCAGTATGTCCAGCGAGGTGCCGCCGAGGTCGAAGAAGTTGGCGGTGGCGCTCAGCTTCCGCGGGTCGGTGTCGAACATCTCGGCGTAGATGCCGGCGAGGACCGTCTCGGTGTCGCCCTCGGGCGCGTTGTAGCCGCCGAGCCTGCGCAGCACCAGGTCGTCGACGGCGGACCGGACCTCGTCGTAGGCGCCCGCTTCCAGGCGCTTGCGCATGAGCGAGCGCTGGATCTTGCCGAGGCTGGTCTTGGGGAAGGCGTCCGCGGGCAGCGGCAGGATGAGGGCGGGCCGGAAGCCCCAGTGCATCACGACGCTGCTGCGGACGGCGGTCAGCACCCGGTACAGGGCGAGTTCGTCGCCGTCGGCGCACTCCGCGTGGAAGGCGATGACCAGTTGCTCGGTGTCGCTGCCGGGAGCGCGGGTCGGGAAGGCGGCGACGTAGGAGCGGGCCACGTCGTCGAGGCCTTCGAGCACCGACTCGATGTCGTGGCTGAAGTAGTTGACGCCGTTGACGATGATGCTGTCCTTGCTGCGCCCGACGAGGGTGAGCCGGCCCTCGTCGATGCGGCCGAGGTCGCCGCTGCGGAACCAGCCGTCGGGGGTGAAGGCGTCCCGGGTGGCCTGCTCGTTGTTGTGGTAACCGGCCGTGATCATCGGGCCGTTGAGCTGGAGCTCGCCCACCTCCCCCTCGGCCAGCTCGCGATGGTCCTCCTCGTCGGCGATCCGGATGCGCAGCCCCTCCACGGGCCGGCCCAGGTTGGCGAACTCCTGGCCCTGGTCGGCGGCCGGGAACTCGGTGGAGTAGATGCTGCCGGCGCAGGTCTCGGACATGCCGAAGGCGGGCCAGAGGGCGTCGGGGCGCAGGCCGTAGGGGGCGAAGCGGCTGAGGAAGGTCTCGCCGGTGGTGCGGACGACGGCCTCGCCGCCGCTGATGATGTGCCGCAGCCGGGACAGGTCGAGGTCCCGGCCGTCCTCCTCGTCGAGGCGGTCGGCCTGCGGATTGATCAGCCCCAGCAGGAAGTTGGGGGTGAAGGTCATGGTGACGCCGAAGCCCGATATGAGCCGCAGGAAGTTGAGCGGCTCCTGGAGGACGA
Source organism: Streptomyces sp. NPDC048417 (assembly GCF_040651615.1). Lineage (NCBI taxonomy): Bacteria > Bacillati > Actinomycetota > Actinomycetes > Kitasatosporales > Streptomycetaceae > Streptomyces > Streptomyces sp. NPDC048417. The sequence continues at coordinate 286,007 of NZ_JBEZKI010000011.1, forward strand.
CGGGTGCCTCGACGTGCAGCTGGGTGCTGCCCGCGGACAGCGGCAGCATGTGGCACTCCAGCAGGGCGGCGACGTGGTCGAAGGAGACCCAGTTGAGGGTGGTGTCCGCGGCGGTCAGCCGGTGGTAGCCGTTCTTGCCGGCCATGGAGGCGAGCAGGTTGCCGTGCGAGAGCATCACGGCCTTGGAGTTGCCGGTGGAGCCGGAGGTCAGCACCAGGACGGCGGTGTCCTTCGGATCGGCCTCGTGGAAGGCGTCGGCGGGCTCGGCGTACAGCTCCTCCAGTGCGACGACCGACAGGCCCTCGGTGCGCGGGAGTTCGGCGGCGAGGGTCTCGCTGGTGACGACCAGCGGGTGGTCGAGGAGGGTGTCGACATGGGCGAGCTGGGCGGCCCAGCGCTCCGGGTCGCCGCCGAGCGCGGCCATCGGGCAGGGCACGAAACCGCCCAGTTGGCAGGCCCAGAACGCGGCGAGGAACTCCTTCGGCCGCTCCAGGAGGAGTACGGCCTTGTCCCCGGCGGTGAGCCCGCGGTCACGCAGCCCGCCGAGCACGGAGCGGGCCGCGTCGAGGAGTTCGGGATAGGTCTGGAAGGACGCGTCGGGGTCGGTCGCGGTCCGGGGGTAGCGCAGCCCGGATGTGGCGTGGTTCCGGGCGGCGTCGCGCAGCAGGTCCACGATGGTCCGTGTGGTCGATACGGCTGTGGTCATGGCGATGCCTTCTCTTCCTGTCGCGTCGATGGCCGGGGTGTGGTGGCCGTGGACGGGTGGCGGCCAGGGCGGGCGGCGGCCGCGGGTAGTGGCCGGGTATGCCGTGGCAGTACGGCGGATCGAATGGCGTACGGCGTGCCGGGCAGGGCCGCACGGCACACCGTTCAGCTGAGGAAACCGGGCAGGTCAGCCGGGGAAACCGGGCAGGAAAAAACTCCGGGAAACCACACCGGAAGCGCGCCCGGCCTCAGAGACTTCTGCAGGGCAACACGGCGGAACCTCGGAAAGAGAAATCGAGCGTTCCGGAACACCGATAGAGCAAGTACCTGTACATCGTCCCCCACCGACCAGGTCAGTACCGAGAGCCACGGCGCCGGAGCTCTGAATACCCGCCGAGAATAGAAACTGGCACACCGGGTTGTCAAAGGCCCCAGGAAACGAGAATGTAAAAACCGGTTGGAGCAGGAAAGTACGGCACCGGCGACTCGCTCCCGCAATTCCACCGCTAACCCCTCGGCATTACGGCCCGGAAGGCCCTGAATTGGGCGGGTGCAATTTTTTCTTACGGTCGGTGTCGGAAATATCGACGGCTCCGGAAAGCAACCGCCCCCGGCCCGGGAGGGGTCGGGGGCGCAAGGCCGGGATGCCGGGAGGGTTACGACAGCTGCGACTGGACCTGGGCGGAGATCAGCTCCAGGTGGTCCAGGTCGGACAGGTCGAGGATCTGGAGGTAGAAGCGCTGCGAGCCGATCTCCGCATAGCGGCCGATCTTGTCGACGACCTCGGCCGGGGTGCCGGCCAGACCGTTGGTCTTCAGCTCGTCGACCTCGCGGCCGATCGCGGCGGCGCGGCGGGCGATCTCCTGGTCGTCCTTGCCGACGCAGACCACGAGGGCGTTGGAGTACGTCAGGTCGTCCCCCTTGCGGCCGGCCCCCTCGGCGGCGGCACGCACCCGGCCGAACTGGGCCGCGCTGTCCTCGATCGAGGCGAACGGCATGTTGAACTCGTCGGCGTACCGGGCGGTCAGCTTCGGGGTGCGGGTGGCTCCGTGGCCGCCGATCAGCACCGGGATCCGCGCCTGGGCGGGCTTGGGCAGCGCGGGCGAGTCCGTGAGGTCGTAGTAGGTGCCGTGGAAGTCGAAGGTCTCACCGAGCTTGGTCTCCCACAGCCCGGTGACGATCGCCAGCTGCTCCTCCAGGCGGCCGAACTTCTCCTTCGGGAAGGGGATGCCGTACGCCTTGTGCTCCTCCTCGAACCAGCCCGCGCCGAGGCCGAGTTCGACCCGGCCGCCGGACATCTGGTCGACCTGCGCGACCTGGATGGCGAGCACGCCGGGCAGCCGGAAGGTGCCCGCGGTCATGAGGGTGCCGAGGCGGATCCGCTTGGTCTCGCGGGCGAGGCCGGCCAGGGTGATCCAGGCGTCGGTGGGGCCGGGCAGGCCGTCCACGTCACCCATCTTCAGATAGTGGTCCGAGCGGAAGAAGGCGTCGAAGCCGAGGTCCTCGGTGGCCTTGGCGACGGTGAGGAGGGTGTCGTAGCTCGCGCCCTGCTGGGGCTCGGTGAAGATGCGAAGGTCCATGCGTCCATCCTGCACGGCCGTGGTCCCGTCGACCGCATCGGCACCGGCCGTCGCGCGCATCCCCGGCCAGGGTGAATATCGTCGACGGCGGGGCGCTGGGCGCGGCGGGCCAGTGACCGGCCTCCGCAGTGATCGTTGGCCGGGGGGAGCCGGGCCGTCCGGCACCCGCGCCGGACGGTCCTCGCCGTCGCGCGTCGTTGTGAGGCCCGCCTGCGGTGGGCCGGGGGGCCGAGGAGGCCGTCTTGTCCGAAGAGTCCGTTCCACAGCAGGGTGGCCCCACCGGCCGGCCGAAGGGGCTGCTCCAGCAGATGGAGGAGCTCATGGCGGCGTTGAACGCGGATCTGTCCGACCTGAGGATTGAAGCGGGTTTTCCGCCTGAGGAATCACAAGGCGCCTGACCTGGGGCGATGTCGATTTACTCTCGCTAATCGGAACATGATCGCGGCCCGCCGGCCTGCCCGGGAAACACAGGCGGACGGGCCGCAGTACCCACGATTCGCACAAGCCCCGCTCAGCCGTCCCGCCAGGGCAGGATCTGCCGCGTCAGGGCGTGGTCGTACAACCGGGCGCGCAGCTCCAGCGGCCACGTCTCCACGGCGGCCCGGTCCGCCTCGTTCAGGCCGTCGGTCGCGGCCACCACCGTGCTGGACAGGGTGCGTTGCTGGAGTCAGAAGACCTCGCCGTCGCTGCGCTCAATACGGAACGTCGCGGGCAGCAGAGGACTCCCCGCCCCGCCCGGTACCGAGAACTCGCCCTCCCGGCCGTCCGGTAGCCGGAGCCGGACCTGCCACGTGCGGGAGATCTCCTGCCACGTGTCCATGTCCGAGACGGTCAGGGTGCCGCTCGCCGCAGCCGGGACGGCCGCACCGGTACAGCCCGGCGCCCAGGTACTTGGGAGCCCGAGCGTCGGCACTGGCGAGGTGCGCGCTGCGGGCCGGGTCGGTCAGCACGGTGCGCAGCGCGAGCCACGTGTCGTGGTCGACGATCGCGTCCCGCTGCGCCGGGCCCACGTCCTCGCCCTTGTGTGCGACGCGTCCGGCGATCCGGGGCGAGAGCAGCACGGAACGAAGCGTCTGGATGACCCACGGCTTGCCGCGCGGGCTGGTGATCCCTCGAGTGTTCCATGCTCGGCAGATGCCCGTCAGGGTTGCGCCGGTCTCCGGGTCGGCGGCGCGGGCCAGCACCGCGTCGGCGGCCTCGCGAATCAGCTTCGCCTCACGGGGGTCGACGCGCGGCACCTGGGGGGGCCTGGCCCTTGACGGTGGACTCAACGGCCTTGAACCCGAAGGTGCGGGGCCCACCGTGGTGTACGCCCGCCCAGCGGTTTGCCTCCTTCTTGGCCTTCATGCGCTCGATGGAGTGGTCCGCATTGGACGCGGATCTGCGGCGGGCCCCGAAGGAAGAGGCCGACCTGGGCTAGGGCCTCCTAGCCGTCGCGGACTTCCTCTCGTGCCGCCAGTTTGCGCAGCATCTCCAGGACGCGGTCGCGGGACTCGTCGGCCGCGTCGATGGCCTCCATGCACTGCCAGTACGTCGCCTCGTCGGCGGCGGCGCTGGCCATGCCGACCAGGGTGATGCCGACCTCGGCCAGGAGGCCGCCGAGGGAGAGAAGCGTGGCACGGGCGTCGTCCAGTTCGGTGAGCTGGGCGGCACGCAGGGTGCCGGGGTCCAGGTCAGGGGCGCCCAGGATCCCGCAGCCCCGGCCCGCCAGCTCGGTCAGGCCGAGGGCCTCGCCGCGCAGTTCGGGCGGGCCGGACACCGCCAGCCGGCTGCCGATCGCCTGGGCCAGGGCCTGTGCCTGCCACACCTCGGTCATCATCTCCGGTACGCCCGCACCGCTCGCCAGCGCCCGTCTGCTCGCCATGATGAGCCGCATCGCGTCCATCCGTCGCCCCGTCCCCGTCGGTCCGAACTGCCTTGCAGCACTCAGTAGTTCACTACCCAGAGTGAGGGCATATGAGACGCAGGGCCAGGGGAAGAGGGAAATCTGTGGACAACAATTCGGATTCGGGCGGGGCTTTGGCTACCGAGCGTTACATCGGAGTACCGAATCGACCCCATGGCCCTGCGTCAGGCGGGCGGGAACCGCTTCTCGTTGCGTTCGATCTTCGCGTCCAGCGCGGCCAGCGGGTCGATGTCCAGGACCCCGCAGAGCTGGAGCAGATACGACAGGACGTCGGCGACCTCGTCCGTGACCTTGTGCGCGGTGTCGGGGTCGTCCATCACCCGGACGGACTCCTCCGGGGTCAACCACTGGAAGATCTCGACCAGTTCGGAGGCCTCCACGCTGAGGGCCGCCACCAGGTTCTTGGGCGTGTGGTACTGCTGCCAGTCACGGGCGGCGGCGAACTCGGCCAGCCGGTGCTGGAGCTTCGCCACGTCGAGGGGTTCTTCGTCGCTCACGCGTCCAGGTGTACCACTGTGATCGCCCCCGCTTCGGAGGCCCAGGCCGCGTCGCTCACCGCGCCGACGAAGCGGATGTGGCCGCGCTCGCCCATCAAGGCGGCGGTGCGCAGGAGTTCGGCACGCTGGCGGGGGTCGAGGCAGCGGTCGAAGCCGTCGGCGAGGACGGTGAGGCTGCGCATGGCGTCGGGGACCTCGCCGGGTGCGTCGACCTCCAGGACGCCGGGGCCGGTGAAGAGGACCAGGGCGAGGGCGAGGTAGCGCAGCTCGCCGTCGCCGAGCCGCGCCAGCTCCGAGCGGTGGCCGTCGCCGCGGTCGAGCAGCGCCCGTACCGTGCCGTCGCCGAGCGGCTCGGCGAGCAGATCGGTCACGGGGCCGGCGCAGCCGGTGCGTACCGCGTCGACGAGCAGTCCGTGCCGGCGGCCGCATTCGGAACGGGTGCGCCACAGGACGTCGGCGAGGTTGTCGCAACCGCGCAGCAGCCGGCCCGAGCCGGTGAGGACGGGGGTGCGCATACCCTCGGGGCGCGGGTCGCAGGCGAACACGGACCGCAGGGCGACGACCATCTGCTCGGCGGCGGCGAGTACCTGGCGCTGGCCGTCGGTCTTCCCGGCGACGCGCAGCGGCAGCAGGGCGGTACCGAGCCGGTCGTCGGGCAGCGGGGCCCGGGTCACCGGGGAGCTGCCCGCGGTGTGCCAGGCGGCCTGCACGGTCCGACGCCCTGGGTCGCGCAGGGCGGTCTCCAGCAGCACGAGGCCGCCGGCGGTCAACCGCTCGCCGACGATCCGGAGTTCGGGCTCGGCCTGCACGGCGACGTCGAGCCGCACGGGCCCTTCGGCACCGTCGGCCGTACACCCGATGCGAAACCCCCGCCGCCGCTGTGCGTCGGGCCGCGCCCGCTCCGGCACCAACGCGACGGGATCGGGAAACACCTCCGCGACCGAGGCCCCACCCCCCAGCCGCGCCAGCGCCTCGTAGGCCGCGAGCACTGCGGACTTCCCACTGCCGCTGGGGCCGACGAGAAGCGTGACCCGCCCGAACGGAAAACTCGCCCCACGATGCCGCGCGAAGGCAGAGAGCCGAAGCTCGGTGACCCGGGGACGAGGGTCGCGCCGGGGCGTGGCCACGGGGGCCGTGGGGACGGGAGGGACGGAGGGGGCGCCGACCGGGTGGGCGGCCGATGTCGCCCTGCGCGGACCGGCGGTCCCCGCGGTCGGCGGTGTCGCACGGGGGGCCGACCGGGCGCGGGGGACCGTCTCCCGCGGTTCGGCGGGCCTCGCGGAGCGGGGCCCGTCGGGGCGTTTCAGTGGAGGGCCGTCGGGGCGTTTCAGTAGAGGCCCGTCGGGGCGTTTCAGTGGAGGGCCCTCCAGGCGTTCGGGTGGAGGGCCGTCAGGGGTCGTCGGGGCGATCGGTGGTGCCGGTGGTGCCGGTGGTAGCGCGGCTTCACGTGGCGTCGGCGTATCGCCTGGGGCGGAACCGGCGGACGGAGCGGGGCGGGACGCGGGCGAGGCGGAGGGCACGGCCATATGCGGACCGTAGGGCTCCGGGTGACCGGTGAACCGTTCCGCCGTCGGGACCTTCCTACGATCGGGGGACGAGGGCGCACTTACCCATGACCGACACACCGACCACCGACCACCGACCCGCAGATCCCCACCGCACCCTCAACCAAGAAGGCCGCAGCGACCGCCACACCCTCGACCGAGAAGACCCCGCCGGCTGCAACCCCTCCGCCAAAGAGACCCCGTCGGCCGCCACCCACTCCGCAAAACGTCGGCCGTACCGTCCCTCCGGCAAGAAGCCGTACCGTCCCTCCGGCAAGAAGGCGGGTTCGGGCGGGTGTGTCTCGTCCGTCGGCCGGGGCCTCAGCCGCCCGAGACCCCCGCGCCCTCCATCAGCCCGCTGACCTCCGTGCCGGGCGGGGTGAGGAGGAAGACGTTGCGGTCCACCCGGTGCATCCCGCTGGCCAGGCCGAAGACCACGCCCGTGCTGAAGTCGAGGACGCGCTTGGCGGTCTCCGTCTCCGCCCCGGTCAGGTCGAGCAGTACCGGTATCCCCGCCATCAGCGTCTCGGCCACCTCACGCGCGTCGGCGAAGACGTTCACCCGCAGCACGACGAACCGGCGCCGCGTCTCGGTCTCCGCGTCCGGCAGCGACCGGTGGCCCACTGCCGACGGCCACGCGTCACGGCCCCGCAGCGGCACGACCTGGGCGAGCCCCTCCCACTGTTCATCGGTGACGTCGTAACGGCTCACCGGCTCCCCCTGACCTGACTCGCACTCGATGCCTGCACCAGCCAATTCTTACGCCAAGTCACCCGTTCAGCCCAACAGCGACACGAAGCGCGAACGACTGTGGGCACTCATGCGTGGAACAAGCGATCTTGTCACTATTAGGGCGATTGCCGCGCATTGGGGGCTTCTTACCGCCCTCACACCGGACTCTTCTCCTCCTGCGGCGCCCCGCTCACCACCCGGGATTAGCGTCCGGTGCGTGCACTTGGCAGAAACACAACAGGTGACACCCGACCGGCGGACACAGTCGGCGGTGTCCGCCGCCCCGGGGGATCCCCGAGATCCCGAAGGTCCCGGAGTCATCGCCCCCTGGCATCGCGTTCTGACCCTCCTCGCCGACATCGGTCTGTTCATCGGCACCCGGTCGGTGTGGACGCAGGCGGCCACGCACCACCTGGTCCTGGCGGCCCTGATCTCCGTCTGCTACGCCTCGATCCTGGTGACCGGCGTACTGACGCTGACGGTCCGCAGGACCCGGTCGCTGGCCCGCCTCGACCTGCTGGTCCTGGTCACGGCGGTGACCCTCGCCCTGTGCGCCTGGGCGCTGAACCACAACGGCGGCGACGAGGGCGTCCTCACCACCCAGGCCGCCAGGGAAATCGTCGCCGGTCACGCCGTCTACGGACAGCCCTGGCCCTGGCTGTTCCACGGCACCGGCATCGCCGTCACGCCGACGATAGGCGGCGGCTACGACTACACATACGGCTATCCCCCGCTGGCCCCGCTGCTCACCGTCCCGCTGCTGTGGCTGGGCCATTCCGGCGCCCCGGCGACCGCGGTGTGCACGGGTGCGCTGATCGCCGGCACGGTCACCCTGTGGCGGATGCTCCCGGTGCCGTGGCGGTCCGCGGCGACGCTGGCCTGCCTGGGGTTCGGTTTCCTGTCGACGTACGCCCGGGTCGGCTACCCGGCGGTCATCGGACTGGCCCTGCTGATCCCGGTCGTGGTGCGCTGGCCGCGGATCGGTGCGGGCGGCCGGCTGGGCACGGCCGGGATCGCCCGGGCCGCGTGTCTGGGTGCCGCGTGCGCGGCGCAGCAACTGCCGTGGTTCGTCACGCCGTTCCTGCTGGCCGGGATCTACGCGGTGCGACGCGGGGAGTTGGGCGGCCGGGCCGCCGCGCTGCTGGTCCTGCGGATCGTCGGCGTCGCCGTCACCGTCTGGCTGCTGATCAACACGTACTTCATCATGTCCGAGCCCGGCCGCTGGCTGGGCGGGATCGCGCTGCCGCTGACCCAGGGCGCCGTGGTGCACGGCCAGGGTCTGGTGGACGTCACGCTGTACTTCACGAACGGCAGCGACCGCATCGCCTGGTACTCGCATGCCAGCATGCTGCTCGCGGCGGCCCTGCTCGCCCTGTTCGTGCTGTTCGTACGGCGCCTCGGCCCGGTCGCGACCGTGCTGCCCTGGCTCGCCTTCTTCCTGGCGACCCGCTCCCAGGACGGCTACTACCTGCTGATGACCCCGCTGTGGCTGGCGGCCGCCGTCACCGCGCCCCTGTCGGAGTTCGAGCGCGCCTGGCAGCCACGTCCGGCCTTCCTGACCGGCCCCCGCCGCCGGCCCGTCCTGGTCGCGACGGTCGTCCTGCTGTTCGTCCCGGCGCTGGTGAGCGCGGCCCTCGCGGTGTCCGGCAGGCCGCCGCTGCGGATGGAGGTCACCGCCGTGCGCCGCGCCGAGCGGTCGGCCGCGGTGGTCCGGGCGATGACGCTGAAGGTGGTGAACACGGGGAGTGCCCCGCTCACCCCTCACTACACGCTGACCACCGGCCAGGGCATGAGCAGGTACTGGCTGCTGGTGCGGGGTCCGGCGACGATTCCCGGGCACGGCACGGCGAGCGTCGAACTCCGGCCGCCGAACGGCCGGTTCGGTGTTCCCGCCAAGCCGAGCACCCGGATCCGGCTGCGCGCCTTCACGGCGGATCCGCAGACGTTGTCCAGCCAGTACGTCACCCTGCGCAGGACGGTCGGCCAGTAGAGCCGCCCACGCGCGACCCCGCAGGACGCGGCAGGGCCGGTCAGGCGGCCGCGCGGGTGAAGCGGAGGGTGGCGGTCACCGTGGTCGGGCCGCCCATCATGCGCATCTGGTTGAAGGTGACCCCGAACTCCTCGCGCGCCACCGTGAACTCCGCCTCCAGCGTCAGCCCGTCGGCGTCGGCCGAGACCAGCTTCGCAGTGACCTGCTGCGGCCTGCTGACGCCCCGGACGGTCAGCTGACCGTCGACGCGCACCACGTCACCCGCCTGCCGCTCGGCACCGCGCACCGCGAAGGTGATCTCCGGGTGGTTGGCCGCGTCGAAGAAGTCGGCCGAGCGCAGGTGGTCGTCCCGCTTCTTGTTCTTGGTGTCCAGCGAAGCCGCGTCGATCGCCAGCGTGCCGGTGGCGGTGCCGTCGGCGGCCACTTCGCCCCGGCCGGTGACGCCCGTGAAGGTGCCCTTGACGGTGACCAGACCCCATACCGACTTGTGCCGGACGGCGACGGTGGAGGCGGTCGGGTCGAGCTGCCAGAGGCCGGTTTCCACGGTGACGGTCATGGCCGTGCTCCGATCAATTGATGGTTCAAATTTGGATGACCTCACGCTAACCCAATATCCAAATTTGAACAACAGGTAGACTCGATGTCATGGCCGCCGCCCAGGAACACCCCGCAGAGCTGCCCGAATGCCCGTCCCGCGCGGGCGGTGGGCTGCTCCCGGACGAGCTGCGCGCCTGGATGCTGCTGCTGGCCGCGACGGGGGCGGTGGAGCAGCGGCTGCGGTCGGTCGTGAAGGGGGCGCTGGACGTCTCGCACGACGAGTTCCTGATCCTGTGCCTGCTGGCCGAGCAGCCGCGCGAGGGGCTGCGGATGACCCGGATCGCCGCGCTGCTGGGCCGCCCCAAGACCCGCCTCACCTACCAGATCGCCTGCCTCCAGCACGCCGGTCTGGTCACCCGCAAGGCCGTCTGCGACGACAAGCGGGGCATCGAGGTCGCCCTGACCGACAAGGCCCGGGGCCTCCTCAGGGACGCCTCCGCCGCCCTCGCCGAGACGGTCGGACAGGCGTTCGCCCACGTCATCGGACCGGAGCAGCGCGAGGCCCTGTGCGCGTTGATGCCGGAGCTCGCGGACGACCCGTACTGACGGCGCGAATCCGGTCACTTCACCCGCGGGAGGCTCAGGTCACAACCACGGAGAGGGCAAGGTCACAGCCCCGTCATCCGTGCGGCTTCAGCGCTCTGCCCTAGCATCCGAGCATGACGGTCCTGCCTGACGACGGGCTCTCACTGGCCGCCGAGTTCCCTGACGCGACACACGAGCAGTGGCAACACCTCGTGGCGGGTGTGCTGCGCAAGTCGGGCAGGGACGTCTCGGGCGAGGCCGCTGAGGACGCTCTGTCCACGACGCTGGAGGACGGGCTGCGTACCCGTCCCCTCTACACCGCGCGCGACACGGCGCCCGAGCCCGGCCTGCCCGGCTTCGCGCCGTATGTGCGCGGCGGCCGCCCCGAGGGCGGCACCGCGGGCGGCTGGGACATAAGGCAGCGGCACGCGGCCGCTCCCGACGGCGCGGTCCTGACCGATCTGGAGAACGGCGTCACCTCGCTCTGGCTGCTGGTCGGCCAGGGCGGTATCCCCGTGTCCGGCCTCGCCCGCGCCCTCGACGGCGTCTACCTGGACCTGGCCCCGGTCGTCCTCGACGCCGGCCGCGAGGTGCCGGCGGCGGCCGCCGAGCTGTTCCGGCTGTACGACGAGAGGGGCGTCGATCCCAAGGCCGTACGCGGCAACCTGGGCGCCGACCCGCTCGGCTTCGAGGCGCGTACCGGTGAGTGCCTGGACTTCGCCCCGGTCGCCGGGCTGGCGCGACGGTGCGCCGAGGAGTTCCCGGGGCTGCGCGCACTGACCGTGGACGCGCTGCCGTACCACGAGGCGGGCGGCTCGGCCGGGCAGGAACTGGGCGTCTCGCTGGCCACCGGGGTGGCCTACCTCCGGGGGCTGACCGAGGCCGGGATGGGCGTCGAACAGGCCCTCGGGCAGCTGGAGTTCCGGTACGCGGCGACCGCCGACCAGTTCCTGACGATCGCCAAGCTGCGCGCGGCGCGCCGGCTGTGGGCGCGGGTCGCCGAGGTCAGCGGGGCGGCCGACGCGGGCGCCCAGGTGCAGCACGCGGTCACCTCGCCGGTGATGATGAGCCGCCGCGACCCGTGGGTGAACATGCTGCGCACCACGGTCGCCACGCTCGCCGCCGGAGTGGGCGGCGCCGACGCGGTCACCGTGCTGCCGTTCGACCACGCGCTCGGCCTGCCCGACGCTTTCGCCCGCCGCATCGCCCGCAACACCTCGACGATCCTGGTCGAGGAGTCGCACCTGGCCCGGGTCATCGACCCGGCGGGCGGCTCCTGGTACGTGGAGCGGCTCACCGACGAACTCGCCCACGCGGGCTGGGAGTTCTTCCGGTCGATCGAGCGGGACGGCGGCCAGGCGGCCGTGCTGCGCTCCGGCCGACTGCGCACGGACCTCGCGACGACCTGGGCGGAGCGCTCCAAGAAGCTCGCCAAGCGACGCGAACCCATCACCGGGGTCAGCGAGTTCCCGCTCCTGGCCGAGAAGCCGCCGGTGCGCGAACCCGCCCCCGAGCCGCCGTCCGGCGGGCTTCCCCGGGTACGCCGGGACGAGGCGTACGAGGAGCTGCGCGCCCGCTCGGACGCGCACCTCGCGGCGACCGGCGGCCGCCCCCGGATCTACCTGGCGACGATCGGCCCGGCCGGCGCCTACACCGCCCGCGCCGGTTTCGCCGCCAATCTCTTCCAGGCCGGCGGCATCGAAACCGTCACCGATGGCAGCTTCGAGGAGAGCGGCGCCACCGAGGCGGTGCTCTGCTCCAGCGACGCGCTCTACGCCGAACAGGCCGAGCCGACGGTCCGGTCGCTGAAGGCGGCCGGTGCCGGGCACGTGTTCCTCGCGGGCCGGGGCGAGTACGCCGGCGTCGACGGTCACGTCTTCGCGGGCTGCGACGCCGTGGCCGTGCTGTCCGAGACCCTTGACCGCATGGGAGTGTCCTGATGGGAATCCCCGACTTCTCCGGCATCGAGCTGGGGACCCCCGTCGCCGAAGGCGGTGACGCTCAGTGGCGTACGGCCGTCAAGCACGCCACCGGCGGCGAGGCCCCGGTCTGGGAGACCCCGGAGGGCATCGGGGTCAAGCCGCTCTACACCGGCCGTGACCTGGAGGGCCTGGACTTCCTCGGGACGTACCCGGGCATCGCGCCGTATCTGCGCGGCCCCTACCCGACGATGTACGTCAACCAGCCCTGGACCATCCGCCAGTACGCGGGCTTCTCCACCGCCGAGGAGTCCAACGCCTTCTACCGGCGCAACCTCGCGGCCGGCCAGAAGGGCCTGTCGGTCGCCTTCGACCTGCCCACCCACCGGGGGTACGACAGCGACCACCCGCGGGTGACCGGTGACGTCGGCATGGCGGGCGTGGCCATCGACTCCATCTACGACATGCGCCAGCTGTTCGACGGCATCCCGTTGGACAAGATGACCGTGTCGATGACGATGAACGGCGCCGTGCTGCCGGTCCTCGCGCTCTACATCGTGGCGGCGGAGGAACAGGGCGTACCGCCCGAGAAGCTGGCCGGGACCATCCAGAACGACATCCTCAAGGAGTTCATGGTCCGCAACACCTACATCTATCCGCCGAAGCCGTCGATGCGGATCATCTCCGACATCTTCGCGTACACCTCGCAGCGGATGCCCCGCTACAACTCGATCTCCATCTCCGGCTACCACATCCAGGAAGCCGGTGCCACGGCCGACCTGGAGCTGGCGTACACCCTCGCCGACGGCGTCGAGTACATCCGGGCGGGACGCGAAGTCGGCCTGGACGTGGACGCGTTCGCGCCCCGTCTCTCCTTCTTCTGGGCGATCGGCATGAACTTCTTCATGGAGATCGCCAAGATGCGGGCGGCCCGGCTCCTGTGGGCCAAGCTGGTCGCGCAGTTCGAGCCGAAGAACACCAAGTCCCTCTCCCTGCGCACCCATTCGCAGACCTCGGGTTGGTCGCTGACCGCGCAGGACGTCTTCAACAACGTCACCCGTACGGCCGTGGAGGCGATGGCGGCGACCCAGGGGCACACCCAGTCGCTGCACACCAACGCCCTGGACGAGGCGCTCGCGCTGCCCACCGACTTCTCGGCGCGCATCGCCCGCAACACCCAGCTGCTGATCCAGCAGGAGTCGGGGACGACGAGGGTCATCGACCCCTGGGGCGGCAGCGCCTACGTGGAGCGGCTGACCTACGACCTCGCCCGCAAGGCCTGGGCGCACATCCAGGAGGTCGAGCAGGCCGGCGGTATGGCGCAGGCCATCGACGCCGGTATCCCGAAGCTGCGCGTGGAGGAGGCGGCCGCGCGGACGCAGGCCCGGATCGACTCCGGGCGGCAGCCGGTGATCGGCGTCAACAAGTACCGGGTGGACAGCGACGAGCAGATCGAGGTGCTCAAGGTCGACAACTCCTCGGTGCGCACCCAGCAGATCGAGAAGCTGCGGCGGCTGCGGGCGGAGCGCGACGACGTCGAGTGCCGGGCCGCGCTCGACGCGCTGACCCGGGCGGCCGACGGCGAGGGCAACCTGCTGGAGCTGGCGGTGAACGCGGCCCGCGCCAAGGCGACCGTCGGCGAGATCTCCGACGCCCTGGAGAAGGTGTACGGTCGGCACGCCAGCCAGATCCGTACGATCTCCGGTGTGTACCGCAACGAAGCCGGCGAGTCCCCGAACGTGGACCGCACCCGGGCCCTGGTCGACACCTTCGACGAGGCCGAGGGGCGCCGCCCGCGCATCCTGGTCGCCAAGATGGGCCAGGACGGCCACGACCGCGGCCAGAAGGTGATCGCCACCGCCTTCGCCGACCTCGGCTTCGACGTCGACGTCGGCCCGCTGTTCCAGACCCCGGAGGAGGTCGCCCGCCAGGCGGTGGAGGCGGACGTCCACGTGGTCGGCGTCTCCTCGCTGGCAGCCGGCCACCTCACCCTCGTACCGGCGCTGCGCGAGAAGCTCGCCGAGGAGGGCCGGGCGGACATCATGATCGTGGTCGGCGGGGTTATCCCGCCGCAGGACGTGCCGACCCTCCTGGAGATGGGCGCCACGGCCGTGTTCCCGCCCGGGACGGTGATCCCGGACGCGGCCTACGACCTGGTGAAGCGGCTGTCGGCGGATCTCGGGCACGACCTGTGATCGATGTCGACGCCTACGTGAAGGGTGTGCTCGACCAGAAGCGCGCGGTCATCGCCCGCGCGATCACCCTCGTCGAGTCCACCCGGCCCGGGCACCGGGTGCTGGCCCAGGAGTTGCTCACCGAGCTGCTTCCGCACAGCGGCCGGGCGCGGCGGATCGGCATCAGCGGGGTGCCGGGCGTGGGCAAGTCGACGTTCATCGACGCGTTCGGGACCATACTGACCGGGCTCGGCCACCGGGTCGCCGTGCTCGCCGTGGACCCGTCGTCCACCCGGACCGGAGGTTCGATCCTCGGCGACAAGACGCGGATGGAGCGGCTGTCGGTCGACCCGGACGCCTTCGTCCGCCCCTCCCCCAGCGCGGGCACCCTCGGCGGGGTCGCCAAGGCGACCCGGGAGTCGATGGTGGTCATGGAGGCCGCCGGGTACGACGTGATCCTGGTGGAGACCGTCGGCGTCGGGCAGTCCGAGACCGCGGTCGCCGACATGGTCGACTCCTTCCTGCTGCTCAGCCTGGCCCGCACCGGCGATCAGCTCCAGGGCATCAAGAAGGGCGTCCTGGAGCTGGCCGACGTCATCGCCGTCAACAAGGCGGACGGCCCGCACGAGCGCGACGCGCGGTCCGCGGCACGGGAGCTGGCGGGCGCGCTGCGGCTGATGCACGGCAGGGACGCGTTCTGGACGCCGCCGGTGCTGAGTTGCAGCGCCCGGGAGTCGACGGGGCTGGATGTCGTCTGGGAGCGCCTTGAGCAGCACCGGGCGCTGCTCGACTCCACCGGGCGGCTCGCCGAGAAGCGCCGCGAGCAGCAGGTCGGCTGGACCTGGTCGATGGTGCGGGACGAGCTGCTCGGCCGGCTGTCCGCCCATCCGGCGGTGCGCGCGGCCGCCCCCGAACTCGAACGGCAGGTCAGGGACGGCACGTTGACGGCGACGCTGGCCGCCGAGCGGATCCTCAAGGCGTTCGGAGAATCCCCCGACGCGCCTCAGGCCAGCTGATCCTGGAGCGCCTCGCGGGCCCGCGCCACCCGGGACCGGACCGTGCCCACGGGACAGTCGCTGACCTCGGCGGCCTCCGCGTACGGCAGCCCGACCAGCTGGGTGAGGACGAACGCCTCCCGCCGCTCGTCGGGCAGCGCCGCCAGCAGATCGAGCAGCGCGACCCCGTCGTCGAAGCCGGGCAGCCCGGACGGCTGGGCCCGCTCGACGGCGAGCTGCCAGTCGGGGACGTCCGCCGGGCGCGGCCGGGCGGCGGCGTACCGATGGCTGTCCACGACCGCCCGGCGGGCGATCGACAGCAGCCAGGACCGGGCCGAACAGCGGCCCTCGAAGCGGTGCAGGCTGCCCAGCGCGCGCAGGAACGTGTCCTGGGCGAGGTCGTCGACGGCCTGCGGGTCGGCGCACAGATGGGCGACGTACCGCAGCACGTCGCGGTGGAGGGCCCGGACGAACGCGTCCACGGCGACCGTGTCTCCGGAACGGGCCGCCAGCGCCCAGGCCGTGATCGACTCGTCGCGTTTCTCGTGCGGCGCGGGGCGTGCGGGCAGGACGGAAGTGATCACTCGGTGTCCTTGTGAGAAAGGTGAGAGGGGGAGACGGCCGGCCCTGCGGTGCGTGCACGGGCGTACGGCCGCCGTGTTCGTCCGGGGCGCGCACGGGCGGCCCCGGAACACCGGCTGTCGTCAGGCGACAGCCGTCCGCACGGGCGGACCCCGGGAAGTGATCGCGTGGACGAGGAGCAGCAGCCGCGGCGCCCGGCCCGAGTGGCGGCGCAGCGGGCGGGGGCGCGGCCGCTCGGGTGCGGCGGGCAGGGCGAGGAGCAGGCGCAGTGGTGCGGTGAGGCGGCCGGCGGCGGCTCGCAGGATGCGGAAGGCGGCCCGTTCGCCGTGGCCGAGCCAGAGTCCGCACAGCAGCGCGGCGAGGAGGTGGGCGACGAGCATGCCGGTGGAGGCCGTGCCGCCGGTGCCGAAGCCCAGGTACGCGACAGGGGCCAGGTGGGTGGGACCCATGTGCATGCCGGCCATGTCGCCGGCCATGTCCATATGAGTGGCGGCCATGGGGACCTGCTGGGACGAGACCGTCTGGGCCGTGGAGAAGCCGCTGTGCAGGGCCGTCTGGGCGCCGACCGCGGCGGACACGACCAGCGGCAGCCCGCGTTCACGTGTGGCCAGGGGCCAGCCCAGGGCGCCGGTGGCCAGGAGGCCGGCCGCCAGTGCCCAGCCGGGCACCGGGGCGCCGGACATCATGACGTGGCCCAGGGCGGCGAGCAGCACGCAGACGGCCGCGAACACCGCGGCCCGTAACGTGCGCGCACACCACCCTGCCGTCATGGCGCATCATCCTGGCAGCCGGCGGCGGTCCATCAGGGAGGCGCACGGCGATCCACAGGTGGCGTGTCCGACTCACAGGTGCGGTGGGCCGGCACACAGCCGACGGCGTTCCCCGCGCCGCCCTCGGGGCCCCGCCCTCATATCGGCTTGCCGCCGGTCGGCCCGCTCGGATAGGAAACTCGCATGCTGAGGGGTAGCAAGGTCGGGCTCAGGGCCCGGCACGAGGCGGACATCCCGGTCCTGCAGGCCGAGCTCCACGACGACGTGGTCAACCACGCGCGGGCCCAGGGCCGGCCGTGGCGGCCGATCACGCCCGGCTCGAAGGCCGCGCAGTTCGTGGTGGACGACGAGGAGCAGGGGCACGTCCCGTTCTCCGTGGTGGAGCTGGACGGCGGCACGCTGGTCGGCAGCGCGGTGCTGTGGGGCATCGACACCCACAACCGGTCCGCGCACGTCGGGCTGGGGCTGCTGGCGTCCGCCCGCGGCAAGGGCTACGGCACCGACGTGGTCGCCGTGCTGTGCCACTACGGCTTCGTCGTGCGCGGCCTGCACCGGCTGCAGATCGAGACGCTGGCGGACAACACCGCGATGCTCCGCTCCGCCGAACGCAACGGCTTCGTCCGCGAGGGCGTACTGCGCTCCGCGGCCTGGGTGATGGGCGAGTTCCTGGACGAGGTACTCCTGGGCCTGCTCGCCGAGGACTGGAAACCGACGGTGGGAAGCTAGCGCCGCGGCAGGCAACGTTTGCCCGTCAAGGAGCGGCGTCCGGTGCGTGCTCTCGGTGTGCCGGCCGGAAGTCGTCGTACTGGATGTACTTGGGCT